>JACRCY010000282.1 GCA_016218785.1 Deltaproteobacteria bacterium | reverse complement strand
TCTGCCCACCCTCAAGCGCGACGTCGCCCTCTTCCCCCCAATGCTCCTCGACCGGCTCGGTCCCCTGCCTCAGCTACTCGCTCAGCATCTTCCCCTCGAGCTCAACCCGAAGGGTGGTAAGGATGTCCTGGCCCATTACCATCACCGAAGCGCTCGGCGCCGGAGCTTCGAGGGCCGTCGTCGATCGGATCTTGGTCTCCCGGCGGATCGTGGTCTCCCGGCACCGGCCTCCTGGCGCGACCGTCAGGCCGAACTTGAAGCTTCGTCGTGTAGTTGATACAAGTAGGGCCGGACTGCCATGCCCGACACGAGCTCGGAAGGTCGCCGCGTTCCGCCTCCTACGCCGCGCGAGCCCGCGGCCGAATCACACGGGGCGGTGGTCGACGGCTTCGACTCGGCGCCGCTGGTCGAGCTGGCCGGGATCCTGGCCCGCGAGGCCGACGCGCCCGGTGATGCGCGCCACCGCGCCGACCTCATCATGCGGCTCGCGCTGCTCTGCTGGGACGTCCTCGAGGACCCCGAGGCAGCTGCCCGTTACCTCGAGCGCGCCGGCGCCGACCACCCGGAGGCCGCGCGCCTGCGGCTCGCCCTGGCGCTGAGCCAGGGCGAGGCGCCCGACCTCGGCGCCCTGTACGACGAGATGACCGCCGTCGGCGAGCGTGGCACGGACGTGCACCGCGAGTTCGCCGAGATCTGGCTCTACGGCCAGGGCGACGCTCCCCACGCCGCGACCGCGCTGCGCGCGGGGCTCGCGCAGGACTCCCGGGATCCCGAGATCCGCGAGCTGGCGACCGTCACCTTCTCCACGGCCTCGGAGTGGACCGCCCTGGCGGAGCTCATGCGGGACGCCCCCGACGACGCGGCCGCCGGGCTGCTGGAGGCGGCGCACATCCTCGGTGACCGGGTCGGCGACCTCGCGGCCGCCGCCCGCGCGACGCGCCAGGCGCTGACCCTCGAGGGCAACGACCTCTACACGCTGGAGCGCCTGTTCGAGCTGCAGGCGGCCGGCGCCGAGGCCGACACCGAGGCGCTCCTGCGCCGCAAGATCGCGCTCCTGGCCGGCGAGCCCAAGGCGATCGCCGAGCGCGCCGCCTCGCTGTTCGAGCTGGCGCTCCACCTCGAGGGGCGCGGCGAGGTGGGCGAGGCGCAGCAGCTCTACGCCGAGGTGGGCCGCGCCGGCGCCAGCTTCGGCCCCTGCCTGGTGCTCGTGGCGCGCCGTCGGCTGGCAGTCCGGCTCCAGAGCTTCGGCGAGCTCGTCGAGGTCTACCGCGAGCTGTCGCAGACCGTGGGCCACCCCCAGCTCCAGCAGGCCTACGGGCGACGCACCGCCGAGCTCTACGACGCCCGGCTCGCCGAGCCCGCCCGGGCCGAGCAGATCTACGCGGGCATCCTCGCGAACGACCCCGGCAACCTGACGGTGCTCCACGCCCTGGAGCGGCTGCGCCTCGCGCGCGGCGCCCCGGGCGAGGTGGCCAAGCAGCTGGAGGCGGCGGCCCGCGTGCGCCCCGAGCTGCGCCTGACGTTCCTGCGCCGCGCCTCGATCATCGTCGAGCGCGCCGGCGATCTCGAGGCGGCCGTCCGCCTGCGGCAGGAGAGCGCCGGCCAGGGCACCTTCCGCGACTTCGCCGACCTCGCGCGTCTCTACCGCCGGATCGGCGACCGCGGCCGCCTCGTCACCGCCTACAGCCGCATGGCCGGCCTCGCGGGCGCCACCCGCGAAGGCGCCCTCATGAGCGCCATGGCCGGCGCCGTGCAGCTCAGCCTCGGACACCTCCGCGACGCCGAGGAGAGCCTCCGTGAGGCCGTCGCGCGCGAGCCGACCGACGTCTTCGCGCGCGGGGTCCTGGTCTGGCTGCTCCGGCTGGCGAGCCGCTGGCGCGACCTGTGCAACGCCCAGAACGAGTTCTGGCCGCTCCTCACGGTCGACAAGACGCGGGCGATGCTGCTGTGCGAGATTGGCCGCGTCGCGCGCGAGAAGCTGAGCGACGGCAAGCTGGCGCGGGCGTCGTTCGAGAAGGCGCTGGAGGTCGTCCCGGCCGACGTCGCCGCCCTCCACTCGCTGGCCCAGATCGTCGGCGAGCAGGGCGAGTTCGAGCGCGCCGTGGAGCTGCGTGAAGCGGCCGCCCAGGCGGCCGGCGACTCGCCCCGCGCCGCCGTGATCCTGCTCGAGATCGGCGAGCTCTGCGAGCGCCACCTGAAGGACGACGAGCGCGCCCGCCAGGCCTACGAGCGGGCGCTCCAGCGCGACGACCGCTCGGTGGAGGCGCTGCGCGCCCTCGCCCAGCTCCACCGCAAGGCCAAGCGCACCAAGGAGCTGCTCGAGGTGCTGCACCGCGAGCTGACGCTGCAGCCCGAGCCGCAGCGCACCCTCGCCCTGCACCTCGAGATCGCGCGCAACGTCGATTCGCTCGGTGACGTCGACGGCGCGCTCCGCTCCTACCGCGCCGCCCTGGCCCTCGACCCGCAGAACGCGCCGGCCGCGTCGGGGCTCGAGCGGCTGTGCCGCCGCGAGGGGCGCTTCGACGAGCTGGCCGACATCCTCGCGCAGATGCCGCGCACGGCGAAGACGCTGCACGCCCTGGGCGAGGCCTACGAGAAGCTCGGCCGCTTCGACGAGCTGGCCGAGGCCCGCACCGCCGAGCTCGAGCTGCTGGAGGACCGCAAGGAGGTCGGCCGCACCGCGCGCGCCCTCGCGGCCCTCTACGAGGAGAAGCTGAAGGACCCGGCCGCGGCCGCGCGCTACTACCGGCGGGCGGTCGACGCCGATCACGGCGACGTCGGTGCGCTACGCGAGCTGCAGCGGCTCCTCACCTCGATGCAGAAGCACGCCGAGCTCGAGGACGCCCTCGCCATGGAGCTGGCGCAGGCGCCGGACCAGGCGCGGCGCGTGGCCGTCCTCCTGAAGCTCGGCGAGCTCCGGCGCGGCCCGCTCAACCAGGCCCAGTCGGCGGCCGAGGCCTTCGAGGCCGTGGTCCAGCTCGACGAGAACAACCTGGCGGCGCTGCGCGCCCTCGCCGAGATCTACGCGCGCCTCGGCGCCGAGCCGCAGCTCCTCAAGGTGATCGACCGCACCGCCAAGGTCGTCGACGACCCGGCGGCCCGGGCCGAGCTGCTCCTGCGGCGGGCCGAGCTGTGCGAGACGCGCGGGGAGCTCGACGCGGCCATCGACACGCTGCGCGAGGCGTTCGGCGTCGATCCCGCCAACCGCAACA
This sequence comes from Deltaproteobacteria bacterium, assembly GCA_016218785.1. Lineage (GTDB taxonomy): Bacteria > Myxococcota_A > Polyangia > JACRCY01 > JACRCY01 > JACRCY01. Next base: position 8,078 of record JACRCY010000282.1, on the reverse strand, counting down.
TCTTCACGTCACTCGAGCGGCTCTGCTACAAGCGCGAGAAGTGGTCGGTCGCCCTGTCGCTGTACGAGGAGGCCATCCGGCAGGTCGAGTCGGGTGCGATCCGCGCCTACCGCCTCGGGGATCTCCACGGCCGGCGCGGCCAGCTGCAGCTCCAGTACCTCGAGAGGCCGACCGAGGCGGCGGCGTCGTACCTCCGGGTCATCGAGCTCGACCCGGACAACGACAACGCCATGAAGGTGCTCGAGGGCGTCCTCTCCCGCCTCGGCGACTGGCCCGGGCTCATCGCGGCGTACGAGAAGCGCGCCGGCACGGCCCACGACCAGGCGCGCCGGCTCGAGACGCTCCGGCGCGGGGCGCGCGTGGCCGCGGCCAAGCTCAAGGATCTCGCGGAGGCGGCCCGCCTCTACGGCCGCATCCACGAGCTGAACCCCGCCGACCGCGAGGCCCAGGAGGCCCTCGAGCGCTACTACGAGCGCACCCGCGAGTGGGACAAGCTCATCGTGGTGCTGCAGGACCGCCTCCAGCGCACGGCCCCGGGCGACGACCGCCTCGCCATCCTCCTCCGGGTCGGCCGCCTCTGCGAAGAGGGCCTCCGCGACGTCGAGAAGGCCATCGAGAACTACCGGCAGATCCTCGAGGCGCAGCCGAACCACCGCGAGGCGCTCGAGGCGCTGGCGCGCATCTTCGAGGCCACCGAGCGCTGGGGCGAGTTCGTCGAGGTGACCCGCCGCCAGATCCGCATCACCACCGACCGCCAGGCGAAGGCGCTGCTCTACTTCAAGTGCGGCTCGGTCATGGAGGCCAAGTTCCAGAAGGACGACGACGCGATCCGCTACTACGACGCGGCCATCAAGACGTCGCCTTCCTGCCTCCCCGCCGTGCACGGGCTGCGCGACCTGCACCTCAGGCGCAAGGACTGGCAGCGCGTCATCGAGAGCCTGGAGCTCGAGGTCAAGCTCTGGCAGGACGACAAGGAGCGCGCCGGCGTCTACGCCCACATCGGCCAGATCTACGGCGAGAACCTCGGCGAGATGGAGCGCGCGATTCACTACTTCGAGAGCGCGCTCTCCGTCGACCCCGAGTCGCTCCCGGCCAACCGGGCCCTGTTCGACCTCTACTTCCGCCGCGGCGACTGGCAGCGCGCCGCACCGCTGGCCGCGGCCCTGGCACAGAAGGGCGTGCGGGACGGCGAGCCCTCGGGGCGCAGCGACTTCTACCACAAGCGCGGCGTCGTGTGCCGGGAGACGCTCGACTCCCGGGGCGCCGCGGAGAACTTCGTCATCGCCCTCGAGATCCGCCCCGACAACCTCGAGGCCCTCGAGGCGCTCGTGTCGCTCTGCCGTCACCACACCGCGGCCTACGACTTCGCCGCCGTCTTCCGCGAGCTGGAGAAGGTGTACCGCCGCCGCGAGCACGGCGCCGCGCTGGCGCGGGTCCGCCTGGCCTTCGGCACGTTGCGCGAGAAGGATCTCGACATCGAGGCCGCGGAGGCCGACTACCGGGCGGCGCTCGCGGAGTGCCCCGACGACACCACCGTGGCCGAGCCGCTGGCCGACCTCCTCGTGACCCTCCGGCGCTTCGAGGAGGCGCGCACCATCCTCACGACGATCATCGAGCGCGACCTGCCGCCGGCGCGCAAGGCGCAGGCCTACCTCAAGCTGGCGGAGATCAACTCCGACGCGCTGCTCGACAGCCAGGCCTCGGCCGACGCCCTCCGGGCGCTCCTGAAGATCGAGCCCGACCACCGCGAGGCCCACTACCGGCTCGCGCAGGACCTCTTCCTCCAGGGCGACTTCGCGCAGGCGCGCCGGCTCGTCGAGCGCCTGATCGACCTCTCGGCGCAGCCGGGCAAGACCGTGGCCCCCGAGGAGCTGGCCCGCTACTACTACTACTTCGGCCGCATCCTCGAGGCGGGTGGCGACCTCACCGCCGCCTCGTCGAAATACCGCCGGGCCCTCGAGCTCGATCCGGCCTACCCGCCCGCGGCGCTGGCGCTGGCCAAGAAGGCCGCCCACGGCGGCGACCGGCACGCGGCCGAGGTCACCCTGACCGCGGCGCTCCGGGCCGCGTCGGAGCGGGGCCCCCGCGACACCCTCCCGCCCCGGCGGGCCCTCGCGCAGCACTTCCTGGCCGGCGGTGACCGCGACGCGGCGATCCGCGAGTACCGCGCGATGCTCGAGATCGAGCAGAACAGCGACGACCGCGTGGCGCTGGCGGAGGTCTTCGCGCGGGACATGAAGGATCTCGGCCAGGCCATCGCCGAGTTGTTCCAGGTCCTCGCCGGCGACCTGCGCCACGCGCCGACGTTCCGCACCCTCGTGAGCCTCTACGACCGCGCCGGCGAGCGTGACCGCGTGACGCGCGCCTTGACGGTCCTCGACATGCTCGGCTACTCCGAGGAGGCCGAGCGGCAGTACCTGACGAACCTGCGGGCGCGCATGGCGGGTCGGCAGCGCGTGCGCGGGTTGACCGAGGAGCTGCGCGAGCAGCTCGTGCTGGCGCCGGGCATGCAGGGGCCCTTCCTCGAGGTCTTCCAGCTCGTCACCGAGGCGTTGCTCCAGTACTACCCGCTCACCTACGTGGGCGAGACCCCGCAGCCCCTCGTGCCCGGCGAGGACCCGGCCCTCACGGCGGCCATCGACGAGACGCTCCGGCTGTTCGGGGTCACGGCGGACGTCGTCCTGGCGACGAAGGTCCCGGGCAGCACCATGTCGGTGGAGGCGCAGCCCAAGCCAGTCGTCGTGATCGACCGCGCGTACTCGACGCTGCCCGACCAGGAGCTGCGCTTCCTCCTGGGCCGCTGCATCGAGCCCCTCCGTGGCAGGTATGGCCTGCTCATGAGGCTGGCCCCCAGCCAGCGCAAGGAGGTCGGCAACCTCCTGCTCCAGCTGCTGTTGCCCGAGAGTCAGCGCGAGCCGGCGGCGCAGGAGTTCGCCCGCGCGCTGCCACGCAAGGTGTTGAAGACCCTGGAGAAGGTCCCGCTGTCCGGCTCGGTGATGCCCGACGCGAACGATTGGTTCCTGAGCCTCGGCCGGTCCTGCGACCGGGCCGGCCTCCTGGCCTGCGACGATATCAGCGCGGCGGTGCGCATGCTCGCCCGCCTGAGCGGCCAGGAGCTGCTCCTCGGGACCGCTGGCGAAGTGGCCCTGGGAGCCGTGGGCGAAGGGGCGGATCTCGTTCGCTACTACCTGTCGGACGACTACCACCGCCTGCAACAGGCCATGACGGGCGCGACGTGACCCTGCGAATCAGGGGCCCTTGAAATAACTGTGAGCCGCGTCCTGCAAATGGAGCCAAGCGACGGTCTGGACATGAGAACCAGAATCCGGTAACATCGCCGAGTTGCTGGTGTGCTGCCTGACAGTCACTGCACGATCGTCTGGGAGGCTGACAGAGTACCTGGGGCAGAGCGCACGGCAGCTGTGAGGGGCTCATGGCCGAGGCGCCCGCGACCCAGCGTCGAGGACTCGAGATGAACCAGAAGTTCCAGGCGGCGATCACGCAGAAGGACGACGTCTGCTACGTCAAGCTGGCGGGCGTCGTCGACGAGGACAACGGCCTCGCCGGCCTAGTCGAGCAGATCCCCGCGGGCACCGCCGTCATCGACGTCGGCGAGGTCGAGCGCATCAACTCCTGCGGCGTCCGCGACTGGGTCAACTGGCTCAGCAAGGTCGAGAAGAACAACGCCAGCGTCATCCTGGTGGAGTGCAGCCCCGCCATCGTCGCGCAGATCAACCTGGTCCACAACTTCACCGGCGCGGGTGCGGTGAAGAGCTTCTTCGCGCCGTACTTCTGCCCGGCGTGCGACCTGGAGAAGGTGCTGCTCATCGAGGCGGCGGAGCTGGGCGCCCAGGGCACGCCCAGCGCGCCCACCTGCCGCTGCGACGAGTGCGACGGGGTGATGGACTTCGACGACATGGAGGAGTCGTACTTCGCCTTCCTGTCGTCGGGGCGGAAGCTCGTGCAGAACGCCAAGGTCGACGCGGTGCTGAAGGAGATGGCGCCGACGGACGGCAAGGGGGATCGGAAGATCCGGTCCCGCGTCGGCATCACCGCGGTCTCCGGCGTCGTCTCGCCGTCCCTCACGAACACGCCGCCGTCGCTGCCGTCGGTGCCGTCGCTGCCGTCGATCACGCGACCCGGGCAATCGGGAAGCGGCGCGGGGGCGGCCGCCCCGCTCTTCGGACAGACCGGGACCAGCCCGGGCTCGCGGCCCGGGACCAGCCCGGGGTCGCGGCCGGGGAGCAGCCCGGGGGGCACGCCGTCGGTGAGCATGAGCACGCTCGACATCGGCGCCTCCACCCGCATCGACGCGGGCACGGCGGGCGCGACGACGGGGAAGCCGAAGCTGGCGATGATCCTGGTGGTGGCGCTGCTGCTGGTGGCGATCGGGCTCCTCGCCTACGTGATCCTCTTCGGCCAGTCGAAGCCGAAGGTGAAGGTGCACGAGATGCCGCAGACCGCGGTGGAGCTGTCCCAGCCCGCACCCGTCTGAGCCACGCCGATGCAGGAGCCGCGAGGCATGCACGCTCCCGAGGAGGCGACCGCGCTGGAAGCGCGCGTGCGTGCGGCACTCGCGGGCATGGGCGGAGTCGCCTGGGCGTACCTCTTCGGATCGGCGGCGGCCGGAGGGACGTTCCGCGACCTCGACGTAGCCGTCATGCCTGCGCCCGGCCCGACGCAGCGAGGCACGTGGCTCGGCGGCGTGGCGGCCTCGCTCACCCCACTCCTGGGCGGGGTCTCCCTGGACCTCGTCGACCTCGCGAGCGCGGCCGTCGCGCTGCGCGCCGCCGTCGTGCGCAGTGGCCGCCTTCTCGTCGACCGCGATCCGGACGGCAGGATCGCGTGGGAAATCGACACGGCGCGCCGCTGGCTCGACATCCGGCCCTGGCTCGAGCGGCAGGAGCGCCTGCGACTCGAACGGCTTCGGGCGAGGGCACACTGATGGTGCAGGCCGAGACCGCCCGCAAGCTGCTGGCCGTGCTGCTGGACAACCTCGGGGACCTGCGGCGGTACCGCGGCGCGGTGACGCGCGAGCGGCTGCGCACCGAGCGCGACGTGCAGCACATGGTCCTGCACGCCATCTACCTCGCCACCCAGAGCGCCGTCGACCTGGCGCTGCACCTGGGCGCCGACGCGGGCCTGGCCCAGGCCGGGAGCTACGCCGACGCCTTCCACCGACTCGCCGACGCCGGCTTCCTCGACCGGGCCCTGGCGGCCCGGCTGGCGGGCTGGGCCGGCCTGCGCAACGTGCTGGCGCACTTCTACCCGGTCGTCGACTACGACCGGGTCCACGATGCGCTGGCCGAGATCGGTGACCTGGAGGCCTTCGCGGTGCTCGTCGCCCGCGAGGTCGAGCGGTAGCCTACACCACCCACGTCAGCGGTGACCTGTCCCCGCTGTCGATCTCGGCGGCCAGCGCGCGGTTGCGCACCAGCACGTGGTGCACGAAGAACCGCGCCGCCTCGATCTTGCCCGAGTAGAAGATCGCCTCGGGGTGCTCGCGGCAGAGCGTCGCCCGCCCCGCCGGGTCCATGATCCCTCCGTCGAGGAACAGCCCCTGCAGCCGGTCGTGCGCCACCACCGCCTGGCCGAGGATCATCCAGGCGGTGACGAGGTTGCCCGTGAGCTCCAGGTAGGGCGTGGCCGACAGCACCGGGTAGCGCTGGTCGCCCGACATGCCCATGCCGCCGAGCTTGCCGGTCACCTCCTGCCAGCGGGCGACCTCGGCGGCGAAGGCCGTCACCAGGTCGCCGAGCGCGAGGTGCCCCTGGTGGGTGGTCGCGAAGCCGTTCAGCTCCGCGGCGAAGGCCATGAAGAGCATGCCGCCCTTGGCCGGCAGCTTGCGGCCGAGCAGGTCGAGGGCCTGGATGCCGTTGGTCCCCTCGTAGATCGACGCGATCTTGACGTCGCGGAGGTGCTGCTCGACGGGGTACTCGGCGATGTAGCCGTAGCCGCCCATGACCTGGAGCGCCTGGACGGTGACGTCGAACGCGCGGTCGCTGACGTAGGCCTTGCACAACGGCGTCAGGAACTCGATCAGCCCCTGGCAGCGCTCGCGCTCCTTGGGGTCGGAGTGGTGGTCGGCGAGGTCGGCCAGGAAGGCGGTGTAGTAGAGCAGCGCGCGGGTCCCCTCGCAGATCGACTTGCAGAAGAGGAGCATCCGCCGGACGTCGGGGTGCTCCTTGATGAGCACCCGCGGCGCGTCGAGGTTGCGCATCTGCTCGATGTCCACGCCCTGCACGCGCTCGCGGGCGTAGCCGAGGGCGTACTGGTAGGCGGCCGAGGCCAGGGCCATCCCCTGGAGGCCGACGCCCACGCGCGCCTCGTTCATCATGTGGAACATGTACTGGAGGCCCTTCCCCTCCTCGCCGATGAGCCAGCCGCGGCACTGGTCGTTCTCGCCGAAGTTCATGGTGCAGGTCGGCGACCCCTTTATGCCGAGCTTGTGCTCGATGCCGGCGCAGGCGACGTCGTTGAACTCGCCCACGCCGCCCGCGGCCGACGGCAGGAACTTGGGCACCAGGAAGAGGCTGATCCCCTTGAAGCCCTTCGGCGCGCCCGGGGTGCGCGCCAGCACGAGGTGCACGTGGTTGGGGCACAGGTCGTGCTCGCCGGCGGTGATGAAGCTCTTGGTGCCCGAGACCATCCAGGCGTCACCGACCTTCTTGGCCATGGTCTTGAGGTCGCCGACGGCCGAGCCGGCCTGCGGCTCGGTCAGGCACATCGTCCCCTGCCACGCGCCGGAGAGGAGCTTGGGCAGGTAGACCTGCTTCATCTCCTCGGTGCCGCAGTCCGCGATGAGCGAGGCCGCCGCCCGCGTGAGGCCGATGGAGAGCGCCAGCGAGCAGCAGGCGCCGATGTTCATCTCGCCCGTGGCCAGCCCCACGACCGACGGGAGCCCCATCCCCCCGAACTCCTCGGGCGAGGACACGCCGAGCCATCCGTTCTCGCAGAACGACCGGTAGGCGGCGAGGTACCCCTTCGGGACGCTGACCTTGCCGTCCTTGAAGGTGCACCCCTCGCGGTCGCCGGGCTTGTTGCAGGGCGCGATGGCGCTGCGGTGGAACTTGTAGCACTCGTCGATGAGCAGGCTCACCTGGTCCCGGTCGAGCTGCGCGTACTTGGGCAGCTTCGTCAGCAGGTGGAACGGGAGCTGCTCGAACAGCACGAACCGGATGTCGCGAACATCGACGGTGAGGTCGTTGTCAGGCATGGCACTGGTCCTTTCAGCCGCGCACTTCCGCTTCGCCACCGGTGATGATGAGATCCGTCGGGCTGGTCATGGCCACGAACCGATACGCCTTGCCGGCCGCGGAGACCTCGGGCGCGAACGCCCGCGTGGTGATCGTCTGGCCGGGCAGCGCCGGCTTGGAGAAGCGGACCTTGAGCCGCTTGAGCTTCTCCGGATCGCCGCCGCATGCCTGGTTGACGAAGGCCTCCCCGGTGAAGGTCATGCTGCACAGGCCGTGGAGGATGCGCCCCGGCAGCCCCACCGACCTGGCGAAGGCGTCGTCGACGTGGATCGGGTTGGGATCGTCGGCGGCCTTGGCGAAGCGGTTGGTCTGGTCGTCCTGGATGAGCATCGCGTCCTCGAAGGCCACCTCGGGGGCGGCCTCCTTGTCGCCGCCCTCCCTGGCCTTGAGCGGCCGCACGCGCCCCTTGCCCGCGAAGCGCACGAAGAAGGCGGCCGTGGCCTCGCACTTGGCCTCCCCGTCACACATGATGCGCGTGCGCACGCTCAGCACCTGCCCGGTGTCCTTGTCCTCGATGCTGCTGATCTGCGCCTTGGCGACGATCAGGTCGCGCGGCCGGATGGGCGCGAAGAAGCGCATGTCCATCTCGCCGAAGAGCAGGCGGGCGAGGTCCACCTTGAGGGCCGGGTCCTGGAAGACCTGGAAGTAGATCTGGTTGCAGTACTTGACCGGCAGCAGCGGCGGCGCGATCACGCCGCCGGCCCGCCGGGCGTCGAAGAAGGCCGGGTTGGTGTCGTTGGTGGCCTCGGCGAAGGCGACGGCGTCGGCGGCCTTCACCACGATCGGCTCGCCGTGGTAGACCTTGCCGAGGACGGCGCGGTT
>JACRCY010000281.1 GCA_016218785.1 Deltaproteobacteria bacterium | reverse complement strand
GGATGAGCCGCTCCTTGGCTTCGTCGAGGTGGTCGGCGGTGATGGGCGCCGGCGGCGCCACCCCGATCGCCTCGATCACCGCGCGGGCGAGGGCGTTGGCGAGCCAGGGCTGCCCCTGCGTCAGCTCGAAGGCGCGGGTGAGGGCCTCGTCGGTGAAGGGCTGCCCGGTGGCGGCGGTGTGCTGGTGGTAGAGCGCACGGACCTCGCCCTCGGAGAAACCGCCCAGGCGCAGCGACTTGACCTTGATGTTGAAGGGGCTGGAGGTGCCGAGGCGGGACGGGTCGCCACCGCTCGCCGCCTGGTAGTCGCGCACGTCCCGCAGGCCGCAGAGGACGACCGCCGCCGGGAAGTCGGCGGGACGGTTCGGGTAGCCGGCCCGGAGCTGCCGCAGCACCGACCGCAGGCTCTCGCCGCGCAGGGCGTCGATCTCGTCGAAGAAGAGGGCCAGCGGGCGCGGGCAGGCCGCGGCCCAGGCGGCCAGCGCGCTGCGGAGTTGCTGGCCGGGTGGAGCCGAGGGCCACGGCGGCGGACGGAGGTCGGCCGGGAGGTCGCGGCCCGCCCCGAGGTCGATCTCGCTCAAGACCATGCGCTCGGCGGCGCCGTAGTCATCCCCCGCGGGCTCGCCCGCTTCGCACGAGAAGTGGAGCGCGGCGAACGTACCCTCGGCCGCGAGGCTCCGCGCCAGGGCCCTGAGCGTCGTGGTCTTCCCGGTCTGGCGGGGCGCATGGACGACGAAGTAGAGGTGGCGCGCGACGAGCCCGCGCGCCGTGGGCAGCCGCGGCTCGGCCGGCACCATGTAGTGCCGCTCCGGATTGCAGGGGCCGGCAGTGTTGAACTCCTTCATGGGACGACACCATTATATAGTACGCCGGGCCGGCCGGCTCAAGGACGAGCGGTCACCGCCCGCGCGATCCAGCGGTCGAGCGTGTCGAGGTCCGTGGCTCACAGGAGCGCGAGAAAGTAACCGTTCACGGGGTGGACAAGTGATCTTGGTGCCTTGCGCTCCAACTCGCGCGGGGAGCGCGCGGTGGGGGAGAGGCTCGACGGGCTTTGCCCGTCGAGGGGGGGCGGGCAGAGCCCCCCTGTGAACGGTTACGCGAGAAACTCCTCGCGGCCAAGCCCCGCCTGCTTGAGGATCGCCATGAGCGTCCCCGCGGGGATGTCCTTCCGCTCCGGCACGATGACCAGGCGCACGCGGCCCTGGTCGTCGGTCCTGGCGAGCGCATGGTGGCTTCCCCTGCCGCCAATGGGCGCGTCCTCGAAGCCGGCCGAACGCAGAGCGCTCACCACCTCGCGGGTGCTGAGCGAGGGGAGCTTGCTCACGGCACCGTGACCTCGAGGGGGGCGGTGAACCGCTGGGGTGATTCGAGGGGGGCCCGGATGTCATCCCAGGTTCCCAGCCGCCGGGCGTTCTCCAGGAACAGCTCGACCGCCTCCTTGAGCATCCGGAGCGCTTCGTCGGGAGTATCGCCACAGGAGGCGACGCCCAGCTCCGGGCAGAGCGATACGTACGCGTTGTCCTCACGCCAGATGGCCGCCGTGAGCGTCACGTGGGTCATGGCAGGCTCCTTCCCTACCAGCATAGCTTACTCCGGTTGGGGCCGGAAACCAGCGAGGCTCTGGCGCGCGGGGCCGCACGGCTCGGCCTGGGTGCCGGCGCGGCGTGGACGGCTCGGGCGTGTAGCCCCGGTCCACGCCCGCCGCCTCCACGTCCGGGTCGGCGCCGGCGATCTCACCGCCGCCGGCCGGCTACGCGAGCGCCTCCGCCACCGACGCCGCCGTCAGGGCGCGCGCGATCCACCTGTCGAGCGCACGCAGGTCCCGGCAGGCGAGGACGCCGCCGCGTTGCTCCTCGGTCACCGCGAGCCCGCGCAGCGCGAAAACAGCGAGCAACGCGTCGGCCTTGCCCTTGGCCTCGCCCTCGGCCTTGCCCTCGGCCTCGCCCTCGGCCCGAACCTGATCCAGGCTCTCGTACCCCCGGCGCTGCAGCAGGTTGCGCAGCACGATCTCGTGAGCCACCTTGCGCTCGAAGAGCGCGTCCACCGGCACCGGGTTGCGCAGGATGCCCGGAGCCCTGAGCTCCTCGCCCGACACCATCACCCGCAACGGCTGCCCGGGCTCGTACACTTCCACGCGCCGGGGCCCGACGAGTCGCGCCACCCATATCACGCGCGTCCGGGCCTCGAGCAAGTCCTGGATCTTGCGCTGCAGTTCGGCCTCGTCCCGCCCCGTGTCCGCGTACTCCAGCGCGAGCAGCGGCGCGCCCTTCCCCCAGCCTGGCTCGTTGCGCAGGTTGCCAACGGCGACATCGGGCGCCCTGAGCGTGCCGGGCTCCGGCGAGAACCCTGGGTCGAGGCCTGCGGACTCGACGTCCGCGTCGGTGTCGACCACCTCCCCGCCAGCGAGGTTGGCCTGCGAGCCCCGCTGTCCCTGGGGCGCGCACCAGATGGGGTGGCCCCGAGAAAGTTCGTACTCGTCCCCCTCGCGGAGCTGGTCGGCCCGAAACGGCCCCTGATCCTGCTCGGTCCGCCTGCGCGCCATGAGCTGATGATGCCATCCCTCGCGGCGCCGGCCAAGGACACTCTCCACAGTCCCCGACCACGCGGGCCTCAAGCGGACTTGGTCGCGACCGCGTGGACACCAGGCGCGGATAGCGCGGGCGGAGCTGGCGCGCCTCCCCGTGGGCTTCCGCGGCTGCCGCTCAAGCCCCGCTCGAGGTGCGGCCGCAGGAGGGGCTGCCTCTCTCGCGCTGGTTCCATCGGGCCCCTTGAGCCGGCGGGTGTGGTGCAGCGAGCGAGATTCGGCGGGCGGGAGTTCGCCCTGGTGGCTTGACCAGCTCTCGGCCGCGTCGAGCCACGATTCGGCAGCGCGCTACGTTCCGGGTTCTCGCCGCGCACCGGGCGCGCGCAAGGTACCACGGCGACGGATTCCAGAGACTCGCGGGCCAGTCCCCGTCGGTCAGCCCGAGACGCAAGGGCCGTGCCGACGGGCGTCGGACTCCGTAGGAACGTGGCGGCGCGCGCGTCGATGTTCCCACGCAGGAAGTCGATGAGCACATCGGTGTCGAACAACGTCAACGCCGCCACTCCTCGTCGCGGCTCCTGGAGACGAACTCCCTGACGTCGCCGATGTCGTCACGATGAGCCCAGGCACCGTGGAACGCCAGTGCCGGATCGGCCCCTGGCTCCTTCACCGAGCGGACGTCCACTACTACCTCGGCGCCCTCAGGCAGCGGTGGCCCTTCGAGGATCTCGATTCGTCCCTGGTGCACCATTCCGCGAAGGCTCATGTACTCTTGAATAGCACGCGGCCGCTCGAAGCGCAAAGCCAGGGCGAGAGGCGGATG
>JACRCY010000291.1 GCA_016218785.1 Deltaproteobacteria bacterium | reverse complement strand
GCGCTTACAAGTTGCCGGAATTGACCAGGCACCTATGGCACTCAACCCCCTCGGAGAGGCTGATTCTTGGGGTGAGAAAGTCACTGCGCGAACAGTTACCCCATGACTCTTCATCCCTTGGCCACAGCGCGAATAGCTCGGAGGACGTTCCTGCCGAGGAATAGGCGCGACATGCCGCACCGCTGACCGTGTCCCTTGGGAGAGGCGGCGCTGACGCCGGCCGAGGCGCGGACGACGCTCCTGATTGCCGCACACGTAGAGGCCGTCGTTACCGACTGCTCCGCCCACGTGGGGAAGGCGCTACAGCTTCGTCACCGCCGAGAAGCGGAAGATGAACACGGGGTCCGCCATGCTCCCCTGCTCGGTCAGGCTCTCCTCCTTGAACCCGTTGAGGCGCTCCGAGATGAAGCCGCCATCGAACTTGACGCGCTTGCCGGTGCCCAGATCCGCGAGGACATCGAACAGCTTGGAGGACTGCGGGATGAGGGTGCGGTCGCGCATGTCCGAGAGGGCATTGTTCCACGTTGCGATCTTGACCCCGCACGGCAGACGCACAGAGAGCGCGGCCTGCCCCTCGCTGTTCGTCTTCATGGCGCGGACGACGCCGACCCAGTCCTTGGCCATTCCCTCGGGCACCACGCGCACCATCCCGTCGCGTCGGGACGTTCGGATCTTTGAGAGCTTGAGCTCGTTGGCCTCGCTCCTCTGCGCGTCCTCGTACTCCTCAGCGGCCCCCGTGACGACATCACAGAACGCCTGCTGCGCGGCCGGCATAGCGCGGTAGTCAGCTCCCTGCAGGTAGGTCAGCCGCTTCTGCTCCTTGGCGGTCAGCTTGGTCAGAACCGCCAGGCGTTCGAGCGCCTCCTTTTCGCATGTCAGGTAGGGCCGCGACGGCGGAGGATTCTCACTCTCCTTGCACGACTTCCACCACAGCAGGCCCGCGCGGCGGGCGGCGAGGAGTTCCCGCTGGTATTGCGCCGCCAGCACCACCGACGGCCGCCCCCGCTGAAGCCAGCTCGCCAAAGCCGCAAAGTCCCAGCCTGGTCGTCCACCTTCTTCGACTGCCCACACACCCATGTGGGGGGTCCGCCTGAGCAGAGCGGCCGCAAGGTAGAGTTCCACTCTCCGCGTGAATGCGGGGGGGTACTTCCCCGTGATGAGCTGATACGAGAACAAGCTGCCAAGCGCGTCGACGAGCTTGCGTGCCTTGAGCTGCTTGAAAACCTCGTTCTCGACGTGGGACGTGTTCCCACGCTGATTCGCCAAGAAGTCGGATACGCAGGTCAGCAGGAGCGCCCCGTCTCTCGAGGGGATCCCGTCCCGCCACTCCTCGTTCAGCACCCTGGCGTAGATAGGGTCGCCCGCGAGCTTCGCCTCCGCCTTCCGCAGTCCTTCGTCATCGTCGCGGGGCGCCGGCTCAGGTGGCAGAGGTGGCGCAGGCGCAGTGGGCGGCGCCGACGCGACCTTGCTGGCCTTCATGCCGTCCATCGGTCTTCCCGGCGGACTGGCCTTGCCCGGCACGGCCTGTTTCTTGGACTGGCATCCCAGGACCAAGCTGGACGCCAGGGCCACTGCTACGAAGATGCGCGTCACGATAGTCCTCCACGGGGGACGTCGTTGGGTGCAACTCAAATGGGTGCAGCCGCGTTCAAGTCCGACGCTAGTGATTCCGATCAGTTACGCCACGCCCAAGCCGGCCGCGAGCCAGTGTAACTTGCCGGAATCATGTGGAATCCAGGATTCGCTGACTTGGCTCGATCTGCACCCAACTCAAATGAACTGCATCCCCCGCCGCCAGTCAACATTCCAAATATGCTGGCAGCTGGCCCACGGGGGCGGGCGCACGCGCGGCCACCCAGGCCCGCGGTTGATGGGGACTGCCTATTCATCGGGCCGTGTCACGCGCGCCGAGGAGCGGTGTCGAAGTTCCCTCGCATCGTCGTCACGTTCAAGGCATGCGCCTTGCGGTCGGCGCTGAACCGGAGGCCTTTGGCCGAGAACGCTGCGCCGATCCTTCGCATCGTCACCCCGATCCGAAGCAACGCCTTCCCGTTCCTTTCATCGTCCTCACGTCCCAAGGGAACTGGCCGCTGTTCGAAAGGATTGGCCTCGCGTTTCTCTGGAACGGGAGAACGGATCGCTGGAACGCTTGGGCATTCCTTTGTGTCGCCCTCCCGTTACAAAGGAACGCCTGCACGTTCCTCTTGAAGGGGAAGGCGCCACGCTGTACCCTGACTGTCGATCTGGACAGGCTCGGGCCGCCTACCAGCGGTCGGAAGGAGGGTACCAAGATGGCGCGACAGAAGCGTAGTTCCAAGGTCCTCGAGGGAGCGAATCGCCGAGCCACCGGTTTGGCTTCCATCAACGCAAACCTCGATCTCGGGGGCGGGCTCACTCTTGCCAGCTACAGGGCGGCCATCGGCGATACGAAGGCCAAGCTCGACGCGTACAACGAGAACCTGTCGAGCGTCGACGCCCTGCTCAACGCGTTCCAGGCCAGTGAGCGAACGCTCCGCGATCTGCACGAGCGCATGCTCACCGGCGTGGCGACCAAGCACGGCAAGGACAGCGACGAGTACGAGAAGGCCGGCGGCGTGCGCAAGAGCGAGCGGAAGCGGCCGGTGCGCAAGCCGGCCATCAAGTAGCATTCGACCCAGGCCCGAGGGCCAAGGCGGCGGCCCAGCGTCTAGACTTCGTCGTCCGCGAACGCGAGCACGTCGCGGATGTCGGCGGCCCCCGTGCAGAGCATGATCAGGCGGTCGACGCCCAGGGCGATGCCCGCCGCGGGCGGCATCCCCTCCTTCAGCGCGGTGAGGAAACGCACGTCGAGGGGGTAGATCTCCTTGCCCCGCGCGCGCCGCGTGGCGAGATCTCCCTCGAGCCGCCGGCGCTGCTCGGCCGCGTCGCACAGCTCGTCGAAGGCGTTGCACAGCTCCAGGCCGCAGGCGTAGGCCTCGAAGCGGAGGGCGATGGTCGGGTCGCCCGGCTTGTAGCGGGCCAGGGCGCAGAGGGGCGCGGGCCACTCCAGCAGGATCGTCGGGCGGCCGCTCCGGCCCAGCCAGGGCTCCACGGCCTGGACGAAGACCTGGAAGAAGACGTCGTCCCAGGGAGCGTCCTCGGCGATGGGGCCGAAGCCCGCGGCGAGCGCCCGACGCCGCAGCTCGGCCGCGGGCAGGTCGCCCGGCGCCTCGAGGCCGGCGTGGCGCCGCATCGCCTCGACCACCGTGAGCCGCTCCCAGGGCGGCGCGAGGTCGCAGGTCACGCCGCCGTAGGTGAGCGTCGTCGCGCCGCGCACCGCGCGCGCCACCGCGGCGCACAGCTCCTCGGTGTCCACGGCGATGGCTTCGTAGCCGGCGAACGCCCGGTACCACTCGAGCATGGTGAACTCGGGGCTGTGGCGCGACCCCGCCTCGTCGCGCCGGAAGCACTTGCAGAGCTGGTAGATGCGCTCGCAGCCGCCGACGAGCAGGCGCTTCATCTGGTACTCGGGCGAGGTGATGAGCCAGCGCTTGCCGCTGGGCTCTGCCACGAGGTGCACCTCGAGACCCGGCGCCCGCACCCGGAGCGGCGTCTCCACCTCGAGGAAGCCGCGCGCGGCGAAGAAGTCCCGGATGGCGCGCAGCGCGCGAGCCCGCGCTCCGAGCCCGGCCCGGCGCGACGCCGTCAGGCGCCAGGCCTCGCCGGTCGGCGAGGGGAACGGCGCCGTGCCGCGGTACGGCGTCAGGACCGTGACCTGCTCCGCGTGGACCACGCGGCGGTCCACCTCCACCACGATCACCCCCCGGACCTCCACGATGTCGCCGGCGATCGCCGTGCCCCGCACCACCACGTCGCCGGTCTGGTCCCCGAGGCGGAACTCGTCCTTCCCGCTGACCAGCACCCGGCCGGCCACGCACACGGCCCCCTTGTTGCGGGCGACCTCGCCGATGGGTCGCCGCTCGCTCACTCCCGGACCTCTCGCGGGATGCAGCTAGCGCGTGGCCACGCGCTCCAGGTAGGTGCCGCTGCGCGTGTCGATGCGGATGACGTCCCCCTCGTTCACGAAGAGCGGGACCTGGACCACGCCGCCCGTGGAGAGGGTGGCGGGCTTGGTGACGTTGGTGGCGGTGTCGCCGCGCACGCCCGGGTCGCACTTGGTGATCTGCAGGTCGACGAAGTTCGGCAGCGCGACGCCGACGGCGCGCTCGCGGAAGAACATGATCTGGACGGTCAGGTTCTCGGGCAGGAAGTCCTTGACGTCCTCGACCGCCTCGGCCGTGAGGTGGACCTGCTCGTAGTTCGCGTTGTCCATGAAGACGTAGCTGTCGCCGTCCTTGTAGAGGTACTGCATGGCGCGATCCTCGACGTCGGCGCCCTCGAACTTCTCACCGGACTTCCAGGTCTTGTCGAGCACGGCGCCCGTGATCATGTGCTTGACGCGGGTGCGCGTGAACGCGTTGCCCTTGCCGGGCTTCACGTGCTGGAAGTCGACGATGACGTAGGGGTCGCCGTCGAGCAGGATCTTCAGGCCCTTGCGAAAGTCCGAGGTCTGGTAGACGTCCGCCATGACTCGCTCCGGATGGTGCCCTCACTTAGCGCAAGCGGCGTCGGCTGTCAACGGAGTGCCCTGGCGCTCGGGGTGCCCTGGCGCTCGGCCCGGGCGAGCCGGCGGGGACCGGGGGCTCAGCGCGCGTCCGCGGCCGAGTCGTAGAGCGTCGCCGTGGGGTCGCCGTAGAAGTTGAGCATCAGCTTCTGCTGGTAGCTGTCGATGTCGTTGGTGGGGCCCAGCTCGATGCGCGCGCGGGTCACGAGCGTGCCGGCCGGCTCGCCGTGGAGCAGGCCGTCGAACACCATGACGGCCAGGCGGTCGACGTCGAAGCGGCTGCGGTCGAGCGACGTCCCCATCCGCGCGAAGGCGCCCTCGTCCGCCGACGCCGGCGCCGACGACGCGATGACGCCGACCGCGGCGCCGTACCTGAGGAGCGTGTAGCTGAGCGCGTTCGGGACCTCGATCCGTCCCACGTAGCAGCTCGTGGCCACCACGAACCCGCCCGGAGTCCCGTCGAGCCGTGCGGCGTCCTCGGTCTTGATGAGGGTGGGCGACTCGAGCTCGCCGTCGTCGGCGGCGTCGTTCCCGTTGGGGTCGGCCGACCACACCGTGCGCGCCACCGAGGTCGGGGCCCCGTGGCCGCCCCACCACACCATCCCGTAGCCGTGCTGCCACTCGTCGATGAAGCCCTCCTCGGTGAGCGCGCCCTCGCTCGCGAACTCGGACGTCACGTGTCCGGACCGCTCGTACAGCCGCGTGTACCCGACGCCCCGCTCGGCCGGCAGGTAGTTGCGGATGAACCACTCCGACGTCACGGCGGTGTCCACGCTCTCGCCGATCGGCGGGGTCAGGGGGAAGAAGACCTCGCCCTTGAAGAACACGAAGCTCTTCGCGAACAGGATGCGCCGGCGATACTCGATCTGCTCCGGGGCGGCGTTCGTGTAGGCCATGAGGTGCTCGAGCGTGCGGTCGAGCTCGGCGGTGTCGCCGAAGTACACCGGGATGCGCCCGACCGTCAGCTCCGGCCAGAGGTCCAGGCCGCCCGGGCCGTCGTCGACGCCGTACTCGCCGTACCAGCCGTTGCCGTCGAGGTCCCAGCGGCCGTTGGGGTTGGCGTAGAACGCGTCGGTCCCCGAGGTCTCGCAGTCGATGCCGCCGCACGCGTTCTGGAGGTCGTCGCGCGGCCGCACCTTGAGCATGGGCACGTCGCCGTACTGGGTGCTCGGGTCGCCGACGAGCAGGAGGAAGCCGTAGTCGTAGTAGTGCGACCGCAGCCAGGTGCGGATGCGCTCCGCGCGCGCGACGCCCCGCTCGTCCGCGCCGCCGTAGTCGGCCTCGGTGGCGACCGTGACGCGCATGCCGCGCTGGCGCTTGGCCGCCGCGAACTTCGCGAGCTGCTGCGAGCCGGAGGCGACGGCCGCGGTGGTGACGATGAGCAGGCCCCGCTCCGGCGGGATGGGGCCGCCCGCCGCGTCGCCCGCGGCACCGTCGGCGCCGGGGCCGCCCGCGTCGGGGTTGGTCTGTGCGGGGGCGTCGAGGCAGCTCGTCGCGGTGAGTGCCAGGAGCAGCGCCAGGAACGTGGTCGTGGCTCGCATGGTGCACCATCACGACTGCGGCAAGGTCGAGCAGGCGACGTAGGCGGTCTCGCTACAGCAGTAGCAGCCGTCGGCCTCGAGCGGCACGCCCACGTCGTCGGCGGTGACGTTCGTCTGCAGCACGAGGTTGCCCTCGATCTCGAGGCGCTCGCCCGCGCCGAAGGTCGCGTTGCCCGCCGGGCAGTCGTAGACGCTGCCGGCCGTCTGCCCGGGCCGGAACACGGCGTACGGGCACACGCGGTAGAGGTAGCCGCCGCCGCCGGGGTAGCCGGTCAGCTTCTGGGCCAGCCCCAGGGCCGGGCTGCTCGCGTCCAGCACGAGGGGATCGGTGCCGCTGCTCTTCGCCTGGACGAGGGCCGCCGGCGCCACGTAGAAGTCGAGCTCCGTCAGGTAGAAGACGCCGCCCGCGCCGTCCTGGTAGTCGTAGCAGGAGACGGACAGGAGGTTCGAGTCGGTGCCGGGATCGTACTCGGTGGCGTAGCCGAACATGCTGGCGGTGGCCGCGGTGCCGCCGACGGACACCGTGGCCTCGACCCAGCCGGCCTTGGGCGACGGGTCGTCCGCGGCCGCGATCGGGCCCTTGAACTTGAAGGTGGCCCAGTCGCCGCTCGCGGGCGGGGTCAGGAAGCCCGCCGGGGGCCCGCACGACAGCTCGCCGCCGTCGTTGGCCACCTCGGCGTCCCAGTCCGCGCAGTCGAGGCTCGCGTCGTCGAGGTAGCAGCGGCACGGCGCGTCGTGGTAGGCGGTGCACGTCGAGCCACAGCGCTCGAAGATGGCCTGGCGATCGGTGACCAGGGGGACGTTGGCCCAGAGGATGAGGTTCTCCCCGGGGCCGTACGTCTGGTTCGCCGAGTGGTCGAGGAACACCTGCGCGCTGGTGTCGGCCACCGCCGCGTAGCACAGCTTGTAGAGGACCGTGGAGTCCTTGCGGACCACGTACTCCGCGTCGCGGGTGGACGCGCTGATCTTGCCGCCGATGAGGTGCCCCCCCGCGTCCAGGGCGAGGGCGCTCGCGGCGGGGAAGCTGAGGGTCGCCTCCTGCAGCGTGCCCCTGCTCGACGTGGATTCCGGGGTGACCCTGCTGCCCGTCGCCACCACGTAGCGGCCCGCGTCCGGGTAGGTGTACTCGTAGGCGTACAGTCCGTCGGAGTCGGAGAGCGCGAGCATCCGATCCAGGAACGCGGCCTGGAGGCTGCCGATGCCGGTGATGACGTTCGAGGAGTCGTCCGCGACCGTCTCGTAGCTGTTGATGACCCCCTTGAAGCGCAGGGTCAGGTAGCTGGCGCTCGTCGGGTCGAGGAAGCCGGGAGGAGGCTGGTTGGGGTCGCCCGCGTCGTCCTGCGGCGGGGTGCCCGCGTCGTCCTGGGCGGTCGGCACCGGCGTGCTCCCGCACGCTGCCAGACCCAGGAAACACATCGCGAGAATGGCCGTTCCTCGTCGTGGCCGTGCCATGGCGGAGCCCTCCAGTGGTGATCGGAGCCGTCGTGAGAGGCGAGCCCACCTCGTGCAAATCGCGAGCCACGGGCATCGGTCCCGACAAGCGCGCGCGTTCGTTCGACTCCGACGGTCCGCGCCGTCGGGTGGCCACGACACTCGTGTCAGTCGCCGATTGGCGCCGAACGAGGTGCGCAATTCCCGGACGGTTGCCGGGCGGCAGCCGGCTGGCGGCGCCGGGCCGGCGCTGGAAGCCGGACGGCCGTCAGGCCGAACGCATGGTCTATCAGGTTGCCGGTCGGTAGAGGCGCAGCCTGGTCCGGCTCGCTATCTCGGCGAGGTGACGGTCGAGTGACCACACCGCTGCCCCGTGGTCGAGCGCCACTTGTGCCACCAGCACGTCGACCGTGTGCGTCGTCACGCCACGAGCGCGTAGGTTGCGGTAGAGCGCCGCCGCGCGCGCGTGCACCGCGCGAGAGGCAGGCAGGTAGGTCAGGCCCCCCAGCAGCGTGGCCACCTGAGCGACCTGCCGCGGTGCGCGCACCCCCTGGAGAACCTCCTGCAGGATGACCCCGGTCGTGGCAGCGCGCCCGGGTGTGGCCAGCAACTCCGCGACCCCCGTGGCCACGGGTGACTCCGGGTCGGCGAGGGCGTCGACCCACACGCTGGAGTCGATCAGGACCCTACCGGCCATGGCGCATCTGGTCCAGGTCACCGTCCCACTCGACCCGCCCACGCAGCCGGGCGAACCCGCGCTGGAGGCGTCGCTGGGCGACCAGCACCCTCAACCCCTCGTTCACCACGTCCACCTTGCGGCGCAGCCCGGTGAGGCGCATCGCCTCGAGCACCATGCGATCATCCAGGTTCACGACCGTTCGAGCCATGATATCTCATGTACCACTCAGCGATATCTGCGTCAACGGCCACCAGGATCT
Source organism: Deltaproteobacteria bacterium (assembly GCA_016218785.1). Taxonomy (GTDB): domain Bacteria; phylum Myxococcota_A; class Polyangia; order JACRCY01; family JACRCY01; genus JACRCY01. Next base: position 79 of record JACRCY010000291.1, on the reverse strand, counting down.
CAGGGTGGCCCGCCCCGCGGTGGTCGCCGCGCCGGCGCCCGACCGCCCGCCGGTGCAGCCACGGCGGCTGGGGTGGTAT
>JACRCY010000290.1 GCA_016218785.1 Deltaproteobacteria bacterium | reverse complement strand
GGGCGCGAGGACTTGGAGCAGGGCGGGAAAGCTGCTAACGATGAGGGTATCTGGCACGGTTGGCTCTTGCGTGAGGGTGGCTTTCACCTACCTCATCGCAGAGGTCAGCCGTGCCGTCTATTTTCCTGCGCGTCGCCGAGCCGCTCAAACGAGGCGGAAAAAGTGCGCAAGTCGAGACAAGACGCTGGCGCTGAAAGAGCTCGTCGCCCTCGGCACTCCCCCGAAGAAGTAGCGGCGAGGCGCGGGGTCGCCGCGGGCGCCGCTTCGTGTCATGCTCCGGCGCATGCAGAGCGCCATCGTCCAGGCATTGCGGCCCCAGGTCTCGCCGGTCGCGTTGCGGTTCGCCGACAGCGCGCCCGCGAACGCCTTCTCGATCCCGGAGGGCAAGTGGGGCTGCGTCATGTGGCTGCTGGCGAGCGCGGCCAAGGGTCGGCCCGCGGCGGCCAGCCGCGCCACATTCGGCTGCCTCGGCGGCGGCACGGGGCTCGGCTTCGGCAACCAGTACCTCAACTGGCCGGGCGGCATCGAGTGCTTCCACTACTTCCTCTCCACCGGCAACGAGCAGTGGGAGCACGGCCGCGCGGCGGAGGCCGAGGCGCGGTCGCAGCTGCGGGCCCGCGCGCTCGAGCACTTCGTGCACGGCGAGCGCTACCTCGCGTCACCCGAGCTGGTGCGCCGGTTCGTCGACAGGCTCCCCATGACCGACGTGCCCACGCGCTACGTGGTGCTCGAGCCGCTCGACCAGGTGGCCGCCGGTGATCGGCCCGAGGTCGTCGTCTTCCTCGTGGACGCCGACCGCCTGGCGGCGCTGGCCATCCTCGCGGGCTTCGCGCGCCAGGATAACGACGCGGTGGTCATGCCGCAGGCCGCCGGCTGCCAGTCGATCGGCATCTTCGCGTACGCCGAGAACCGGTCGGAGCACCCGCGCGCCGTGGTCGGCCCGACGGACATCAGCGCGCGGCTCTACCTGAACCGTCAGCTCGGCCGCCGCGACCTCATGACCTTCGCCGTCGCCTTCCGGCTGTACCAGGAGATGGAGGCGAACGTCGAGAAGAGTCTCCTCGCCGGCGAGCGGTGGCAGGAAGTGCTCGCGGCGGGCCGGTAGCTCGCGCGAGTCAGTACCGCCAGCCGAGCACACCGAGGCCGATCACGTTCACTACGATCGCGACGGCCCAGATGCCGGCCACCGCGAGCAGCGGGATCACGTACCACTGCAGCGTCGAGAGGTCGCGGAGGCGGGTGAGCGCTTGCTGCGAGGCCTCGGTCATGATTGCCCAGCATGCCACCCACACCGCCCCTCCTGCGCGCGCGGCAGGCGCACCGCCGTGGAGCCGCAACGAGACGGAGTGTCTCGTTCGCCCGACCATGGGGTCCACCCATACCCCCAAGAACGAGACGGTTCGTCTCGTTCTCGGCCTTGAAGCGCTGCGCGCGGCTCACCCTCGGCCTTGAAGCGCTGCGCGCGCGGCTCACCTGTCCGGATTCCCGGACCTGTCCGGCCGGCCGGACGGCGCACGCCGCCCCACCGGCGCGCAGGTCCGCGAGGTTCCACGGCGGACCTGTCGGCACGACTCGTGCAGTCGCCCCAGCGCATGTACTTCCATCTTACCGCTCGCGTGGGGGGCGTCGTTCTGACTCAGGTCGGCATCGCCGCCGTGGTGTGGGGCAGCTTCAGGCGCGCGTTCCCCGAGGCACTCGCCGTGGTGCTGATGCCGAACCATCCCCATTTGATCGTCAGCGCCCGGGACGGCGCAACCGCGCGGCACCGGCTGAGCGCGGCCCTCAGCGGAATCACGCGCTACTGCCGCCGTCGTCCAGACCTCGGTGACCCTCACTGGGCAGTGGCTCCGATCAAGGACCCCATCCCCGATCGACGGCACCTGGCGCGCGAGATCCGCTACGTCCTTCTCAACCCCTGCCGCGCTGGACTGGTGGCCGACCCCCTCGAGTGGCTGTGGACCACCCACCGTGACGTCGTGGGCGCCGTACTGGATCCCTGGGTCACGGCGCCGCACCTCGCCGCCGCTCTGGGCCGCCCGCGCGCCAAGTTCGTGCAAGAGCACCACGCGTACGTGTCCGGAGATCCGTCGGTATGCGTGGCTGGGACCCCGTTGCCGAGGCGGGCGGTCGCGACGGCACCGACGAGCGTCGGCCTGTCACAGGTGCTCGCGGCGGCCCTGGCGGCGCCCCGTGCCTCCGCAGAGGATCTGCAGCGTCGTTCGCTGACCCGCCGGCTCTTCGTCCAGCTTGCGGCTGAGCATGGGTGGAATCGACCCGTCATGCTCGCCCGCATGTGCCGCGTCGCCCGGCAATCGGTCCACCGCCTCCTCGGGGTGCCGCTCGACCGGGCAGTGCTCGATCCCGCCACGCTGTGCCTCGGGGATGAGCGGCTCATGCGCCCGTACCTGCCGCGACAGTCAGCCCCGCAATGAGACGGAGTGTCTCGTTCGCCCGACCATGGGGTCCACCCATGCCCCCAAGAACGAGACGGTTCGTCTCGTTCTCGGCCTTGAGGGCATGGCCGGCTTGTGCCCGGCCTCGCACCCTGGTAGCGTGATCTGAGGTAGGCGGATGAGCCGGGCTGGTCGCATCGCGACGGTGGCAGCGACGCTGGGCGCGCTGCTGGTCGCGGCGGCGGCGGCCTCGTGCGGCCCGGCCGACGACGGCGCGGGCCGCGTGGCGCGCGACTCCCGCGAGGACGGCCTCTTCCACGACTTCCTCGACGGCAAGTACGACGGCGCCGGCCACCCCATCGGGGCCGAGGTCTTCGAGGCCGAGAACGGCTGCAACCCCGACACCGGCGCCGCCGAGGCCGAGGGATGGGCGGCGAAGTCGACCCGGCACCGGGCCGGCTCCCTCTGTGGAATCGGCATTGCGGACCTCGGCGCGGGGGTGTTCGTCATGAACGCCCGCGCGCTGGTACCCACCCGCTCCGCCACGGACCAGACCACGGTCTTCACTCTCAGCGTAGCCGACGGGGCGGGCACCGTTCTGGCCAAGCGTGACGTGCCGGTTTCCGAGTTCCTCAGCCCCCTCACCTACCAGAACGTCCCATTGCGGTTCACCGCGGGCGAGATCGGCGTGCTCGAGTTCAACGTTTCGTGGCCTGGCCTGCGCACGGTGCGGCTCGACTACGTCGAGGTCTTCCGCTCCTCGCGCCAGCTCATCCTGACGCCCGCGTCGGGCCAGCTGGCCGCGGACGCGCTCCTCCAATTCGAGCTGACCGACCCGCCGACGGGCGCCACGTTCCGCGCGGGCTGCGACGCCCTCGACCGCACCGACGCGCTCACCGCGCTGCTGGCCGACGGCACGGCCACCCGGATGACCACCGACTTCCGCACCTTCGTCACCGTCCCGGCCGCGACGCTCCTCGACGGGTGCGCGCTGCCGACACGCCTCCTCGTCAGCGCGGTGACCGAAACCTGGGTGCGCGCCACGAGCCGCGTCACCTACCGCGAGGCGCCGCCGGCGTGCGGCTTCGAGGGCGCGGGCACGCGCGTGCTGCTGACGGGCTTCGAGCCCTTCCCCGCCGACTCGTCCAGCGACAACGTGTCGGAGCGCGCCGTCGGAGGGTTCGACCCGGGCGCCGTCGCCGACGTCACGCTCATGCGCCTCACGCTCCCGGTCGAGTACGACACGGCCGCCGCGTGGGTGAACGACGTGGTGGGCCGCTGCCAGCCCGACGTGCTCGTCGGGTTCGGCCAGGGGCGCACCGCGGTGGACCTCGAGACCACGGCCTACAACGTCAAGGACACCTCCGAGGTCTCCGGCGGCGTGCCCGACAACCGGGGCGTGATCATAGGCGGCGAGCCCATCGTCGAAGGGGCCCCCGACGAGGTCGCGAGCGGCCTGCCGCTCCAGCGCATCCTCGACGGGCTGCGCCGCGCCGGGGTCGACGCCGGCCTGAGCGACGATCCGGGCCGCTACATCTGCAACAGCGTCTTCTACACGATGGTGCGCGCCGCCGCGGGCACGCCGCGCGTCGGCGGCTTCGTGCACCTGCCGCGCATGTACACGGTGGACGAGGCCGCCAGGGCGCAGCTCCAGACCATCGTCGAGACGACGGTGGCCGAGGCCGTGGCGCTGCGCCGCAGTCGCTGACCGCAGCGACCGCAGGCCGATGACCCCGCGGCGCGGCTACCGCGTCGTGCGCGCGTACGCCGGCGCCGCCTCCGGCAGCGGCGCCGACGCCACCTCGATCACGGGGTGGCGGTAGCGGTCGAGCACTCGCGACAGGTACGCGAGCGCCGCGCCGATGATGCCCACGTCGTCCAGCCAGCCGATGACGGGCACGACGTCCGGGATGGCGTCGATCGGGCTCACCACGTACGCCACCGCCAGCGCCACGAAGATCTTCCCGGCGAGCGACGCCTGGGGATCGCGGAAGAAGCGGCCCAGGGCCCGCAGGTGGCCGATGCGCACGTTCTCGAGCTTCGCCTTGGTCTCACGCGGCATGCCCCTAAGGTAAGTCCGCCGCGCGCGCGCGCCAGGGGTCCGGGGAACGGTCGGGTCATTCTGCGGACACGGGATGTT
>JACRCY010000278.1 GCA_016218785.1 Deltaproteobacteria bacterium | reverse complement strand
GAGAAAGTCACTGCGCGAACAGTTACCCCATGACTCTTCATCCCTTGGCCACAGCGCGAGTAGCTCGAGGCCGCCATGAGGCCGGGGGGCCCGGCCCGGGGGTGCCCCTTGCGCTCGCGCGCGCGCCGGGCAAGATACCGCCATGCCCCGCTGGGACCTGCGGCGCCGCATCCGGGCGCGCCTCGACGCCGAGGTGGGAACGTTGCGCCGCGCCGCCCCCCGGCGGCTGGCCCTGTGCTACCCGTCGCCCTACCCGGTGGCGATGGCCTCGCTCGGGTTCCAGACCATCTACCGCGAGGTGAACGGCCGGCGCGGCTGGGCCGCCGAGCGCGCGTTCCTGCCCGACCCGGAGAACGAGGACGCGCACGCGCGCGGCGGCGCGCCCCTCTGCACCTACGAGAGCGGCACCCCGGTGACCGACTTCGGCGCGCTCGCCTTCTCGGTGGCGTACGAGCTGGAGCTGGCCGGGCTCGCCCGCTTCCTCGACCTCGCCGGCCTCCCGCCGCGGCGCGCCGACCGGGGGGCCGGGCAGCCGCTCGTGGTGGGCGGCGGGCCGCTCACGTACGCCAACGCGCGCCCCTTGGGCGCCGTCGCCGACGTGGTGGTCTCGGGCGAGGCCGAGGACGCCCTCGACCCGCTGCTCGCCGCGCTGACGCAGCTCCCCGATCGCGCCGGGGCCCTGGACGCGCTCGCCGGCCAGCCGGGCATCTGGCTCCCCGAGCGAGCGGCGGAGCCGGGGGAGCCGCTCGTGGCCGATGACCGACATCTGCCGGCCTGCTCGCAGATCACCACCCCCGAGAGCGAGCTCCGCGACATGTTCCTGGTCGAGGTCGAGCGCGGCTGCTCGCGGAGCTGCCGCTACTGCGTGATGCGGCGCGAGTCCCGCGGGAGCATGCGCATCGTGCCGGCGGCGGCCGTGCTGGCGGCCGTGCCCGCCGCCGCCCGCCGCGTCGGGCTGGTGGGCGCCGCGGTCACCGACCACCCGCAGCTCCGCGAGATCCTGCGGGCGCTGGTGGACGCCGGCCGCGAGGTGGGGATCTCCTCCGCCCGCGCCGACCGCCTCGACAAGGAGGTGGTCGACCTGCTGCGGCGTGGCGGGCAGCGCACGCTCACGGTGGCCGCGGACGGCGCCTCGCAGCGGCTGCGCGAGGCCCTGGAGCGCCACACCAGCGAGGAGCACCTCCTGGCTGCGGGCGCCTTCGCCCGGGCGGCCGGCATGCGCCGGTTGAAGGTCTACCAGCTGGTCGGCGCTCCGGGGGAGACGGACACGGACCTCGACGAGCTGGTCCGCTTCACCCGCGAGCTGTGCCGGATCGTGCCCGTGGCGCTCGCCCTCTCGCCGCTGGTGCCGAAGGCGCACACCCCCCTGGGCGACGCGCCCTTCGGGCCCGTCGCCCTGCTGGAGGCGCGGCTCCACCGTCTGCGGGCCGGGCTCCGCGGCGTGGCCGAGGTCCGCGCGGCGTCGGCGCGTACGGCGTGGATCGAGCACTGCCTGGCGAAGGGGGGCGTCGAGGTGGGGGAGGCGGCCAGCGCCGCGGCCCGGGCCGGCGGCGGGTTCGGCGCCTGGCGGCGGGCCCTCCTGGCGGTGGGCGCGGCGCCGCCCTGAGGTGGGGTCGGCCGGACGGTTGTGGTATCGTTCGTGGTCGGGGGTACCGGGAGCGAGCATGTTCGAGGACGAGAGCGAGGGCACCATCCCCGACGCCCTGGGTCGCGCGGCGCTGCCGGCCGACTGGGGCGCGGAGCTGCCCTGGGAGGAGCGCCCCAACCTGGGTCTCGAGGTGGTACGGGTCGAGGAGCCGCCTTCGCTCAGCGCGAACGAGAAGTTCTGCGCGCTCGAGATCTGGACGAAGAACCGCACGTACCACGTCGACATCACCATGACCTGCATCGGGGTGGTGCGGCGCGACACCGGGCTGACGGACGAGCGCAGCGAGTGCGTGGGCGCCCGGCTCGGCGGCGGTCAGATGCGGCGCGGGGACGTGGCCGAGCTGTGCTACCCGCTGCCGATGCCCGGGACCGAGGCCGTCTTCGAGCTCACGGAGGGAGGCCGCAAGAAGTTCCTGGTCACGTCGCTGGTCGAGCGGGTGGTCCTGCGGATCGGCTCCACCCAGGTGGATCCGCCGAAGGCCGAGCCGACCTGGCAGGAGATCACCGGGCGCTCCGTTTCGCCCGGAGTGCTGTTCAAGCCAGACGGACGCTGAGCGCGGAGGGGGGATGTCGCGCGCTGCCCGGGCCCTGCTGATCGCCCTGCTCGCGGCGGGAGGGGGCTGCCGCTTCGACCTCGGCGGCCTCATCGATGCTGACGCCGGCCCCACCCCCGACGGGATCGGGGCGGGGGAGGCGGGCGAGGGGGGCGGCGAGAGCGACTCGACGGATGCCGGCCGGGACGCGGCCGGAGATGGGCCGCCGCGGGACGGACCGCTCCCGGACGCCGCGCCGAGCGACACGGCCCCCGACCCGTGCAGCGGCATGAGCTGCGACGACGGCAACCCCTGCACCGAAGACGGCTGCTCGAGCGGCAGCTGCTACCACAATCCGGTCTCCGGCACCGTCTGCGAGGGCACCAAGGTGTGCCAGGGCGGGACCTGCGTCTCTTGCGGGCAGCACGACCAGGCGTGCTGCGCGGGCGGCGGGTGCGTGTCGGGCCACAGGTGCGACAACAACAGCACGTGCCAGCCCTGCGGCGGCCACTACCAGCGCTGCTGCGACACGGGCGCGGCCTGCGGCGCCGACCTCGCGTGCGACCCGATTACCGACTACTGCCTGACCTGCGGCGGCCACCTGCAGCCGTGCTGCACGAGTGGGCCGGCGTGCGAACCGGGGCACCTCTGCATACTGGGCTACTGCTAGCCAACCACGGACGGCACCGAGGAGGGTGCCGCGGCGGGTGGGGCCGGAGCGCGCCCGGGGCGCGGCAGCCCTCGCACGCGCTCCAGGTCGAAGGGGTCGATGACGGCGCCGTCGGCACCCAGGGCCCACAGGGCGAGGCGGGCGGCGCGCGGCCGCGTCGCCGGCGCCGCCCCGCACGCGGCGGCCACGACCTCTGCCGGTCGGAGCGCCCCGTCCTGCGTCACCCGCAGCCGCAGGACGCACACGGGAGGCTGGAGCCCGAGGGCCGCGAGGTCGAGGCCCTGGGGCGCCGGCCAGGCCGCGAGCAGGTGCGGCCCGACCGCCAGCCGCCGCTCGGCGGCCTTGTGCACCCGCACCACGGTCGCGTCGCTGCCGACGAGGGCGGCGAGACGCGCGGCGGCATCGTCGGCGCTCGCCCCGAGGCCGGCCACCTCGACGGCGTAGTCGGCCGCCCCGAGCACGCGGCCCAAGGGCGGGTCTCCAGCGCGCAGCTCCCGGGCGCGGAGGAAGCGGACTCCCGCCGGCGCGACCGCCTCGAGCGCGTGGCAGAGCGCGTCCTCGCCGAGCGTCTCGCCCGCGGTCCCGGCCTCGAAGCGCACGTCGAAGACCTCGCCGCGGCTGGGGATGCCGAGGCCGAGGGCCGGGCCGGCGGCCACCTCCGGCTTGGGATGGAAGCCGGCGCTGTAGAACAGGGGCACGGCGGCGCGGCGGGCGATGCGCGGCAGCAGCCTCAGGTAGTCGAGGTGCCCCAGGTAGGCGGCGGGGCCGAGCTTGGTGACCAGCAGCCGCAGGCGCCGGCCGGGGGCGGCCTGGAAGCCGGGGCCGGGCGCCGGCCGCTGGGGCCCTGGCGCCGGGGCCGCGGCCCCGGCGTGGGCGATCGCCGCGTCGAGACGCGGCGCCTCGGCCCCGAGCGCGCGCAGGAACCCGGCGCGCCGCTCCCGCATGGCCGCGAGGTCGCAGGCGGCGCCGCAGTCGTAGCAGACGAGCTTGCGCTCGTCGGCGCGATCCTCGGCGAGACTGGCGTGGTGAGCCACCTGCCCGACGGCCTTGCCGCAGGGCGGGGCGCCCTGGCCGCGCAGCGCGTGCCGGTGCTCGCGCGCCAGGAACTCCGGGTCGAGCCCCACGTCGACGTGGTCCCAGGGCAAGCGCGCGCCCACCGGCAGCCCGGCCAGGTACGTCTCGGGCCCTACGCCGGCGGCCGCGAACGCCGCCTCCCAGCGGGGCAGCGAGAAGAGATCGTCCCAACCGTCGAAGCGGGCGCCGTGCCGGTAGGCGTGCTCGATGGCGTCGGCCACGCGCCGGTCGCCGCGGCCGAGCGCCGCCTCGATGATCGACATTGATGCCTCGTGCCACTTGAGCGTGAGGCGCTCGGCCCGGGCGAAGGAGCGCAGCAGACGCTGCTTGCGCGTGATCTCGGCGAGCGAGTCCATGGCACACCACTGGAACGGGGTGTGCGGCTTCGGCACGTGCGTCGAGACCGATACGGTGACCTGCGCGCCGCGCGCGAGGCGCTGCGCGAGGCGCTGCAGCCGCCCCGCCAGCTTGGCGATGGCGGTGACGTCCTCGTCGGTCTCGGTGGGGAGCCCGAGCATGAAGTAGAGCTTCATGCGCCGGAAGCCGAGGCCGAACACCCGGCGCGTGGTCTCCTCGATGTCGGCCTCGGTGACGTTCTTGGCGATCACGTCGCGCAGGCGCTGCGTCCCCGCCTCCGGCGCGAAGGTGAGGCCGGTGGCGCGCACCCCGGCGAGGTCGCGGAGCAGCGACTCGGGGAGGCCGTAGGCCCGCAGCGACGAGAGCCCCAGGGTGACGCGCTCTGCCTTCAGCCGCCGCATCAGCTCCGCGGTCAGCGGGACGATCGCCGAGTAGTCCGCGGTGGACAGCGAGGTGAGCGACGTCTCGTCGTAGCCGGTGCGCTGCACGCCGTGGAGGACCGCGCGCAGCACGTCGTCCGGGTGCCGCTCCCGCGTGGGGCGGTAGATCATGCCCGCCTGGCAGAAGCGGCACCCCACGGTGCAGCCGCTGGCGATCTCGACGCCGGCGCGATCGAACACCGCCTCGGCGTGCGGCACGGGCGCGTCGTCGGGGAAGGGGAAGCGGGCGAGGTCGTCGATGGCGACCCGGCGCACCCGCGCGGGCCCGCGGTCGTCCACGGGGCCGTCGGTGACCACGAGGCCTTCCGCGCTCGTCGTCAGGCGGTAGAGCGCCGGCACGTAGAGCGGGTAACGCCCCGCCAGCGTAGCGAGCGCCCCCGGCCGCGGTGCCCGCTCGCGGCGCAGCCGCGCGAGGTCGTGCACGAGATCGGCGAGCAGGCCTTCGGCCTCGCCGATGAAGAAGGCGTCGACGAAGGGCGCCAGCGGCTCCGGGTGCGTGGCGTTCGGGCCGCCGGCGATGACGAACGGATCCCCGGGGCCGCGCGCCGCCGCCCGGAGGGGCACGCCGCCGAGGTCGAGCATCAGGAGCACGTTGGTGTAGGTCAGCTCGTACTGGAGCGAGAAGCCGACCACGTCGAAGTCGCGCAAGGGCACTGCGGTCTCGAGCGACACCAGCGGCACGCCGCGGCCGCGCAGCTCCCGCTCCAGGTCCCCCCACGGGGCGTAGCACCGCTCGCAGGCCACGCGCGGATCGCGGTTGAGCAGGGTGTAGAGGATCTTGGTGCCCAGGTGCGACATCCCGATGTCGTAGAGATCGGGGAAGCACAGGGCGATGCGCGCCAGCGCGGGCGAGGCCTTGACGACCTCCAGGTACTCGCCCCCGAGGTAGCGGCTGGGCCGCTCCACGGCGTCGAGGAACCGGGCGTAGGGGTGCATGCGCGAGGCAGTGTAGCGTGACCCGGCCCGGCCGGCGACGCCAGCTGCGGCGCCGTTGGTCCGCTCGGGGACGCATGGTAGACTCGGGTCGAAGAACACGAGGTACGGCGATGACCGAGTGGTTGCGTGCCGGAGCTCTCGGGGTCTCGATGTCCACGCTGCTCACGCTACCCGCCTGCTACGCCGAGGTCGCGGCGCCGGTCGCGCCGCCGCCGGCGCGCGTGGTGGTGATGCCCGCCCGGGCCGGTTTCGTCTGGATCGACGGCCACCACGAGTGGCGCGGGGGCCAGTGGGTCTCCGTGGCGGGCCGCTACGAGCCGGTGCGCCACGGGCACCGGTGGGTGCCGGGCCGCTACCGGCAGACCGCGCGCGGTCACCTCTGGGTCCACGGCCACTGGGCCCGGTACTAGCTCCGGCGGCCGCCGGGTGCGATCAGCGACCGGGCTCGGTCGAGAGGGTGACCTCGGCGTAGAGGCCGAAGTGGTCGGACGCCCAGACGCCGTCGGCGTCGGGCTCGTCGAGCACGATGCGGCAGAGGCGCACCGTACCGCGGCCGTTGGACTTCATCGGCGACACGAAGATGTAGTCGAGGCGCCGGTCGGGCTCGAGCCAGGCGAGCTTCGCGGTGTAGGGGTTGCGCCGCGCCCAGGTGTAGCCCGGCTCGTCGGGGTGGAGGCGCGCGAAGGCGTCCTGCCAGTAGGTGCGCCTTCCACCCAGGGTGGTCTGGCCGCGCAGGAAGCGGATCTCGTCGTGGGCCGGGGTGGCGTTGAAGTCGCCCATCAGGAACTGGGGCAGGTCGCTCGGGTGGGCCGCGGCGAACTCGTCGAGCGCCTGGACCTGGGCCTCGCGCACGAGCCCGTCGCCGAGGCGGTAGTTGAGGTGCGTGGTGTAGACGTGCACGGGGCCGGCGGCCGTCTCGCAGCGGCAGAGCAGCACCACGCGTCGCTCGGTGGGCTTGGCGCCGGGAAGCTCGGCGCTCTCCGAGCCGAGGATGGGGCCGCGCGACAGGATGGCCACCCCTTCCATGCCGCCGCCCCACTCGGTGGCGGGGGCGTAGGCGTGGCTGTAGCCGAGGCGCCCGGCGATCGTCTCCGCCTGGTTCGCGAGCGTGCCGGGGACGTCGCGCACCTCCTGGAGCGTGAGCACGTCCGGCTGGATCGTCTCGAGGCCGGCGAGGAGCACCTGCAGCCGGCGCTGCTGCGGGCCTTGCTCGCCCCACAGGTTGAGGGTCATGACGCGCAGCATGGGCCGTCCGTCCTCACTCGCCACGGTAGGTGCAGCGGGCGTCGTGGGTCTCCCAGACCGTCACGGCCGTGAGCTCCGGCAGCTGGGGCCGCAGCTCCTGCCACAGCCACGCGGCGAAGTTCTCCGAGGTGGGGTTCTCGAGCCCGGGCACCTCGTTGAGGCAGTGGTGGTCGAGGCGCTTGAAGAGGGGCGCGAAGATCTCGTCGAGGCGACCGAAATCGATGAGCCAGCCGGTGGCCCGGTCGACCTCGCCCACGACCGTCAGCTCCACCCGGTAGCTGTGGCCGTGCAGCCGATGGCACTTGTGCCAATCGGGGGTGGCGGGCAGCTGGTGCGCCGCCTCGAACCGGTACTCCCTGTTGAGCTCCACCTTCATGTTCACCCCGCCGCTCGTGTCGTCTCCAGGCCCCGTCCCTCGCCTCGCCCCCAGGCTAGACTGTAGGCACCCTACGGCCTACAGTCTACAGCCTCCAGCCCATGAAAGAAGGCAGCCGTCGCGCCATCATCGCCGCGTTCCTCGCCAACCTGGGGATCGCGGCCGCCAAGTTCGTGGGCTTCGCCTTCACGGGCGCGGCCTCGATGCTGGCCGAGGCGGTCCACTCCCTGGCCGACACCGGCAACCAGGGGCTCCTCTTCCTCGGCGGCGCCCGGGCCCGCAAGAGCGCCGACGAGGAGCACCCGTTCGGCCACGGCCACGAGCGCTACTTCTGGGGCTTCGTGGTGGCGATGGTGCTCTTCACGATGGGCGCCCTCTTCGCCATCTACGAGGGGATCGAGAAGCTCCGCACGCCGCACGCCCTCGAGTCGCCGGGGTGGGCCGTCGGCATCCTGACCGTGGCCATCGTGCTCGAGGGACTCTCGTTCCGGACCGCGATCAAGGAGGCGCGGGCGCTGCGCGGCGGCGAGAGCTGGTGGCAGTTCATCCGCCACACCAAGACGCCCGAGCTGCCGGTCGTGCTGCTCGAGGACACCGGCGCGCTCATCGGCCTCGTGTTGGCCCTCGCCGGCATCGGGCTGGCCCTGCTCACCGGCAACCCGCGCTTCGACGCCATGGGCAGCATCGCCATCGGGTGCCTCCTCGGCACCATCGCCGCGGTCCTGGCGGTCGAGATGCGGAGCCTGCTCATCGGCGAGTCGGCGGGCCCGAGGGACGTGGCGGCGGTGCGCGCGGCCATCACGGGCGCGCCGCGGGTGCGGCGCATCATCCACCTGCGCACGCTGCACCTGGGGCCCGAGGAGCTGCTCGTGGCCGTGAAGGTCGAGTTCGATCCGACGCTCACGATCGCCGAGCTGGGGCACGCCATCGACGCGGTGGAGGCGCGGATCCGCGCGAGCGTGCCGATCGCCAAGCTGATCTACCTCGAGCCGGACGTGTTCCGGCCCCCGGCCGGTTAGCTGGGGTCCGTCCAGAAGTACACGACCCGCCAGCGCGACAGCCTCCCCTGGCGCTCCCGCCCCAGCAGCCCCAGCAGCACCTGCCACTTGAAGTGCTCGGGGTTGAAGCTGCTGAGCTCGAGGAGCGGGACGAAGTGGAAGCTCCACGCGCCGGCGAAGCGCCCCTTGCCGCGGGTGTAGGCCACGTTGAGGAACATCGTCATGGTCTCGTCGCGCCGCTCGAGTCAGGGGCGCCCATGGTGCTATCATCACCGACGGCGGCCGTACATCGACCTACGAGAACACCGCTCGGGAGTCGCGATGGAGAGCACATGACCATGGCCTCGCAGGGCGGCCCGCAGCCCGACCCGATCGTGGTGCTGGAGCCGGTCACCAGCCCCAAGGCCTGGGGCGAGGAGCTGTGGCTCGACTCGGCGCGGCCGGAGGGGATGGCGCGGATCGCGGGGCAGTCTCCGGCGGTCGGCCTGGCCACGTGGCTCGAGCGCGATCCGCGGCCCCTCGGGCGGCACGCGCGCGCGCTCTTCGGCGACACCGCGCCCGTCTTCACCAAGGTGATCCGGACCGGTTTCCCGCCGCTCGTGCACGTCGGCTTCCGTCGCCGCGTCGAGCGGGACACGCTGCTCGGGGTGCTGGCCGCCGAGCAGGGAGGTCTGCGCGAGCTGAGGCGGACGCTCGGCCCCGGTCGAGCGGCCTTCGACGGCTTCCAGCGCCGCTACGCGGCCTGGGCCACCGCGCAGGCCCTGGCGCGCTGGCAGCTCGACGACGCCGTCACGCTGGCGGGCGAGCTCGGCCCGTACGTCAGTGCCGACGCGGCCCGGTCGCTGCCCGCGACGCTCACCGCCCTCCGACGCAACCGGGCCGAGTTCGTCGACCTCCTCAACGAGATCGACTTCGAGGCGGAGGCCGGGAGCCTGTTCCTGACGCCGGCGGGGACGATGCACGCCATCTTCGGGCTGTCGCACCAGACCCATCCCCTCGACCCGTCGCGGCGCGCCCTCGCCGACCTCTTCCAGGAGCTCGCCGCGGCCCGGGCGCGCAACGCGCCCAGGGACGAGATCGACGCCGACCTCGACGCGCTGATCGCCGCCGCACCCCTCACCGCGCTGCGCCGCGGCGGCGCGGCGCCGCCCAAGAACGAGGCGTGGCTGCCCCTGCGGCTGGACGGAAAGCCCGTCATCGTCGAGCCGCAGCAGAGCTCCGACACCACCTACAGCCTGGCCGATTTCTACACGCCGTTCGTCTGGGGCGACGGCGAGGCTCGCTTCCGCAAGGGGGATGCGGCCGCGGGGCTCTCCGTGGCGCAGCTCGAGGCGTACCTGCAGTCCCTCGATCTCGAGGCCACCCCGATCGAGCAGATCCGTCGTCGGCCCGAGCCGGTAGCCCTCGCGGGCACCGGGCCGGTCCGGTTGTTCCGCGTGGTCGACGAGCCCGAGGCCTGGCCGTTCTTCACGGTCTACACCCTCGAGCTGGACGGGAGCCCGGGTCGGCCGGCGCAGCTCCGCGGGGCGCCGCCCGCAGGTGTGTTCCAGTCGGTGGTCGTGCTCGAGGGCGCCGTCTCGCTCCGCGCCGAGAACGGCCCCGCCCCGCACCGGCTGGCCGCGCGCACCGCGGCGTGGGTCGGCGCCGACTCGGGGCACTATCGCCTGTCGTCGAGCGAGGCGGCCAGGGTGTTGCTCGTGTCGGTGCCCGGTCCGCGCGGAGGCGCTCCCCAAGTCGACACCTAGCCCGAGTTCCTGGGCCAGGCGCCGGTCGAGCCCGCGTTCGGGACCGGCGCCCTGGCCGCCCTGGCCCACAATCCAGGCAGGCGGCGCCCGCTACTGCTCCGCCGCGATGAAGCCGAAGGCGCGGGCCATCCAGTAGGGGAGCAGGAACGCCGCCGGCTGCGTGGCCTCGGTCGGCACCTCGTCGCAGACCTCGCGCGAGTAGGGGTCGTTCCACCAGACGAACGAGCCGTGGCAGCGGTCCTCGATCGAGATCGGGTGGTCCGCCGATCCCGGGCACGTCCCCTCGGCCAGCCCGGTGTTGTCGCGGGCGTGCCCCAGCCAGTCTCCGGGGAAGCGCTCGAGGCTGCACACCCCGTCCTCCACCAGGGTGCGCGCGGCGGCCTCGTCCTCCCCCTCCATGGCCGTCACGAGGATGAAGTTGAAGAAGGGGTTCTGGTCGGCCCAGAGGTCGCGGCCGGCGGTCTTCGGGCCGCGCGTCTCGGCGTGGAAGGCGGCGCGGTAGGCCGCGCGGCGCGGGGCTTCGGGCTCGTACCAGATCAGGTTCAGGTAGGCGAGCATGGCCATGGAGACGTTGTCGTAGTTGGTGAGGCAGCCCAAGCTGAGCCCGATGGACCGGTCGAGGTAGACGCGGTAGTCGAGCGGCTGCTCGTTGGGCTGGTCGATGCACGCCACCTCGCCCGCCTCCTGCAACAGGCAGTCGTGGTAGGTGCTCTCGAGGACCGGGTCGGCGGCGACGGTCGCGCCGGCGCGGATCCACGACAGCGCGAGCAGGGCGTTGAACCCCGGCACCTCGTCCCAGCTCTGCGCGAAGGCCGAGCCGTAGCGCGTGTGGCGGCCGTCGTAGTCGGTGACGAAGAAGCCGTGGTCCACCAGGTGGTGGCCTCCCTTGGCGAGCACGTCGCGGGCCAGCTCCTGCACCTCGGGGTCGTCGACCATGCGCGCGGCCACGCCCGCGGCGAACATGTGGCCGCTGTACTCGTCCTTGCTCACGTTGCGCTGCCAGCAGAAGCCGGCGAACTCCGCCCCGACGCAGTGGTCGCTCGTGACCCAGTCGCCGGCGCCGCCGGCGGCGGCCGGATCCCAGGTCTGCGCGCACCCGTTCGCGTCGAGCTGCACCCAGCGGTTCCCCACCATGTCGGCGCCCGGAGGCACGTAGGAGGCCGGGTCCGCGGGGCATGAGCAGCCCGGTACCGTCGGATCGCGCAGGTTGCGGCAGTAGAGGCCGGGGACGCCGGTGATGCGCATCTGGTCGTGGGTGCCGCGCAGGGTGCGGCGGACGTTGTCGAGCGCCTCGGGATCGGCCGTGGCCGCATGGCGGAAGGCCTGCGAGGCCACGTACAGGCTCGTCCACAGGCCGGCGTTGTCGGCCTGGTGGTAGGTCGGGGTGGGGAGGTCGGCGTCGGGGACGATCGTCGTGGGCCCGGGCGCCGACAGGGTCGCGTCGTAGACCAGGGTGCGGTCGCGCAGGCGCGCCGGGATCTGGTGCAGCTTCACCGCGGCCCAGTCGTAGTAGGCGGCCTTCTGCGCCAGCGTCTCGGGCGGCGACACGCTGGTGCACGCGGGCCACGGCCCGCCCGGCACGCTCCAGGGCTCGCGCCACCAGTCGGGCCCTCTGCCGCCGCCGTCGTCGGAGCACCCGCCCAGGACGATCGCCACCAGGGCCGCGAGGACGCCGCCTGACACCAACAGGGTTCTCATGGCTCGACTCTCCCAGGCGCGGGCCGGCGGCGTCAAGTCGGGCGCCGCCACGATCCAATGGACGGGAGGCCCCGTGCCGGTCTATGAACGTCAGGGAGGTCGTCCCTGGAATCCGCCCCCGGCCAACGCGGCGCGCCTGCCCTGGCACGCCTCGGTCGTGCGTGCGCGGCGCCCGCCGTGCTGGTCGTGCTCTGCGTGGCGCTGTACGGACGGGTCGTCACCTTCGACTTCGTGTGGGACGACTACGATCTCGTCGCCGACAACCCCTACCTGCGGCAGCCAGGGACGCCCCTCCGCGTCTTCCGCAGCGACTTCTGGGCGCTCAGCCAGGCCGACTCCCGCTCCGGGATGTACCGGCCGCTCGTGACCCTCTCGTACTGGGTCGAGTTCCGGGTCTTCGGTCGTGCCCCGGCGCCGTTCCACGCCACCAACCTGCTCCTCCACGTCGGCGTGTGCCTGCTGGTGCTGGCGCTCGCGCGGCGGCTGGGCGCGCCCCCCTGGGGCGCCCTGCTGGGGGCCGCGCTCTTCGCGGCGCACCCGGCGCAGACCGAGGCGGTGGCCGCCATCGCCTCGCGCACCGACCTCCTCGCCACCCTGCTCCTCCTCGGCGGGGTGCTGCTCTGGCTGCGGCCGCACCGCGTGCGCTGGGTGGCGCTCCTCCTGCTCTTCGCGGCCATGCTCGCCAAGGAGTCGGCGCTGGTCGGGCCGATCCTCGTCCTCTTCCTCGCTCCCCACGCGCGGCCAGAGGCGCCCGGCGGCGCGCCCGATGAGGCGCCCGGGGACGTGCCCGGAGGGTGGCGCGCCCTCGCGCCCCTCGCCGTCCTGCCGGCCTACGTGGCCCTCCGCCTGGCGGTCCTCGGCGTGCCGGCGCTCGGCGGCGCCGCCCTCCGCGACACCAGCGGCGGGCTGCGCTGCTTCCGCTACGCCGCGCGCGTGCTCCTGCCGCTCCCGCAGCCCGCGATCGAGCCGTTGGAGCGCGCGGCGCCGCTCCTGGTGGCGGCCTCGGCCGTGGGCATCGTCCTGCTCGTGGTGCTGCTCGTACGCCGGCGGGCCTCGGTCTTCGCGGCCCTTGGCGCCTGGTTCCTCGTGGCGCTGGCCCCGGTGGCGGAGATCGTTACCATCGGGGTGCGGTTCTCCGACCTGATGCTCTACCTCCCGCTCGTGGCGCTGGGGCACGCCGCCGCCGGTTTCGTCGGCGTGCGTCCCGCGCGGTGGCGCTACGCCCTGGTCGCGGCGCTCGTGGCGGCGGCGGCGACCGTGACCACGCTGCGCCTCCCGGTCTGGCGCGACGGCGTGAGCCTGTGGAGCCACGGCCTGCGGCTCGATCCCCACAGCCCCCGCATGCTGGTCAACCTCGGGACCGCGCTGCGGGCGCAGGGGCGCTCGCTCGAAGGGTGTCAGGTGCTGGCGCGCGCGCTGGCCGAGATCCCCGGCCGCCCCGACGCCGACGCGCACGTGCGGGTCCTCTACAACCTGGGCAACTGCTACCGCGAGCGTGGCCACCTCGAGCGCGCCGCCGCGCACTACCGGGAGGCGCTGGAGCGGTCGCAAGGGCAGCTCGAGCCGGCGGCGCAGAACCTCGCGGTCGCCCTCTCGCAGCTCGGCCGCGACGCCGAGGCGCTGGCGCTCGTGCAGGGGCGCGTCAGCCGCAACCCGCGCCTGGCGCCGCTCTGGCAGCGCCAGGCCACGCTCCAGGCGCGGCTCGGCCAGCGTGACGAGGCGATCCGCTCGTGCGCGGAGGCGCTCCGGCTCGAGCCGGGCAACCGCGAGGTCGCGGCGATGCTGGAGACGCTGCGGGCGGGGGCCGCCAGGTGAGCCGGGTCCGTGCTACCATCCTGCGAGTCACTCGACCGGGGGCCCGCCATGATCGGCACCGTTCTCGACGGCCGCTACCGGATACTGAAGAAGCTCGGTGAAGGCGGCATGGGCGAGGTCTACCTCGCCGAGCACGTCAACCTCGGGCGCAAGGAGGCCCTCAAGATCCTCCAGCCCGAGCTGGCGTCGGACCGCGAGTTCGTCTCCCGCTTCCGCCGCGAGGCGCGCGCGACCAACCGCGTCCAGCACCCGAGCATCATCAGCGTCTACGACTTCGGCCAGCTCCCGGACGGCCGGTTCTACCTGACGACGGAGTTCGCGGAAGGGGAGCGGGTCGACTCGGTGCTGCGCCGGGTCGGCGCCTTCCCGGTGCCGCGCGCGCTCGGCATCCTGGCGCAGCTCGCGGACGCGGTGAGCCACGCGCACGCGGCCGGCGTGATCCACCGCGACCTGAAGCCCGAGAACATGATCCTGGTCGAGCACCGCGGTCGCGCCGACGTGCTCAAGGTGCTCGACTTCGGCATCGCGAAGATCGTGGCGCCGGATCACGCCGAGAGCGTCCAGCTCACGCGCAAGGGGCAGATGTTCGGCACCCCGGTCTACATGCCGCCCGAGCAGGCCGCCGGCGTGGGCGTGGACGGGCGCAGCGACATCTACGCGATCGGGGTCATCGCCTTCGAGCTGCTCGTGGGCGAGCCGCCGTTCCGCGGGCGACTGATGGAGCTGCTGCGCGCCCACGCCACGCAGACGCCCGACCGGCCGAGCGCGCGGCGGCCCGAGGCCGCCATCCCGCCCGCGCTGGACGCCATCGTGCTCCGGTGCCTCGAGAAGAAGCAGGACCAGCGTTACCAGACGGCAGCGGAGCTCCTGGCGGCCCTGGAGAGGATCCCCGGCTCGCCGAGCCGGCGCACCCCGACTGACAGCCGCTCGGGCAAGAAGCGCCCGTGGCGCCCCGCCGACTACGCGGGGGACTCCGAGACCGAGCCGGGCAGCGCCCGGAACCTGTGGGACGCGATCTCGCACGAGGCTACGAGCCCGCTCATGCCCGGGCTCGTGCCGACGGGCCCGACGGACCAGGCCGGGGGGAGCCCCGTCGAGGAGCTGCGCGCCGCGCTGCGCGAGGCGGCCGAGGCGCTGATCGGGCTGGGCGCCAACGACATCCGGCTCATCGTGTCGGTGGCGAACCTGCGCGACGCCGAGGAGCGCCTGGCCCGCGACGAGACCGAGCTGGAGGCGATCGACACGCGCATGGCCGACGTGGACCAGGCCCAGCGCAAGCGCGAGGGCGCCGTGCGGGTGGCACTGGCCGATCTGCGGTTCGTGCAGGCGCAGGCCAAGGCCGGCGAGGCGACCATCGACGACAGCCTGGGCCAGCAGATTCGCGACATGGAGGCCCGGCTCGCCCGCCTCTCCGCCGACTACGACCGTGACATCCGGGCGCTGTCCGACCGGGCCGTGTCACTCGCCGCCGAGCGCGCCACGGCCCAGGAGCAGATCGACGTGATCTACGACGCGCTCGGGCGCCACGTCGACACGCTCGTGCCCACCTTCTGTTCGGACCCCGGCATGGCGGAGCTGGCCGAGCGCGTGAAGGCGGCCCGCCAGACGGGCGGGGCGGGCGGGCGCTGAGCGCAGGTGGCCGGGGGCTGACCGGAGTCGCACCCGCAGCGCGGCCACGGAGGCCGGCGCTACTGATCGGCGGGCGGGTGTATGCCCAGGCGCTCCTCGACGCGCACCAGGCGCTCGCGGAAGTCCGCGTGCTCCCGGCCGTGCTCGCCGAGCAGCAGGTTGTCGATGCGCTTGCCGAGGCCCTCGAACCCGGCGTGCATCTCCGCCTTCAGCTCGTCGAGTCGCCCGTTGGTCTTGCGGTTCTCATCGCGGATCTCGCGCAGGATCTCCACCGTGAGGTCCGCGACGCTGCCGCTGCCTTTCGTTGCTCGCGCCATCACGTGTTCCTTCCTTCATGATACGCCCCAGCGGGCACCGACGCCACCCGCCCGCCACCGCGCCCGTCCGTCCCGCATCCGACCAAAGCACGTGGCGTGCCACCGGCAAGCCCGCGACATCGCGCTCGCCGAAGCACTGGTCGCTGTCCGGATTCCGGGATCCCGGCCGGACGGGCGCGGGCGGTGCGGCCCACCGGGACCCTGCGGGTGGGGCCCGCGGGTGGCTGGCCGCGGCAGCCGCAATGGCCCGGCGGCGACGCTCGCGCGGTCGGCCCGCGCTACGAGCCGCCGCCGGGCCGGTGGATCGTGGGTCCGGCCGCGGCCCAGACGTAGCGCTCCGAGCGGCCGAGCGCCTGCGCCGCCTCCCGCAACGTGTAGGTCGGCTTCATGGCGTCAGCCCCGTTCATGAACGCGTTCCGGAATCGACGCCGCCGAGGCGGGTCCGTTCATGAACCGTTCCGGAACGCCGCAGTGCCGTTCCGGAACGGTTCCGGAACGCCACAGGTCCGTTCATGAACCGACCCGGTCCGTTCATGAACGACCCGAAGGACCGAAGGCCCAAATGGCCGGAACTCAACTACTGACCCCTCCGGCAACAACGTAGGCCGATGTCCGTGGTTACGCGCGACGGCGCGCCGTACCAGCCCACGGTGAAGGCCCCCGCACCCGCGGCAGTGTCCCAGTCGCCGCCGCGGAGCCCCGCCGCCGGCAGCCCGTCGCGATACGCGCCTGTCGAGTTCGCCCGGCCGTCGATGTTCCAGGTCCGGTCGTCGTTGTCGCCGCTGTACCCGGTGGGCCAGTTTGCTACGGAAGTCGCGTCGGTGTACGTGGCCGGCGCCGTTCGGCCGGCCGGGTACCAGTCCGCCACCCACTCCCACAGGTTGCCCACCAGGTCCATCGCGCCGAAACGGGAGACGCAGAGCTGCGCCTGGCCCGCCGTGCCCGGGCCCGCGGCGCAGGTGGTGCACGAGGACGACGAGGCTGCGCCCGTGCAGCCGTCGCCCGAGTTGGCGTCGGGGAAGCTCCCCGGATCGGGCGTGCCGGAGACGGCCGTCTGCCACTCGGCGTTGGTGCAGAGTTGCTTGCCGGAGTTGGCGCAGGTCGCGACCGCCTGAAACCAGGTGACGCCGCGGAGCAGGGCGCCCTCCACCGATGGATAGGTTGTTGTGGCGCCGAACACCGAGCACGCCTCCGCCGTCGTCGAGAACCCCCGCTCGTCGCCCAGGCTGCCCGTGCCGCACAGGCTCGCCTCGTAGCGGCCGATCCAGAAGTGGCTTGCCCTCTTGCTACGAAAGCGCCCCTCCCTCCGGGTGGGGCCGGGTGCTCCCGTTCCGGCTGGCAACCCGCTACCGGGAGCCGACCCGCAAGCCGCTGGTGATCCGGCGGCACCGGTAGCAGATGGACGGCGCCCGCCGCGCCCTGCTGGCCGAGGTGCGCCAGGCGGTCGCCGCCGAGGCGCAGGCCCGCGCTGGCCTGCGTGCCGCCCGCGAGGCCACCGACGCCGTGCTCCTGCGTGCGCGTGCCGCTGGCGTGCCCGTGACCATGCTCGCGCTCGCCCTGCCCGACGTAGCCGGCGACCGCCAGCGAGGGGCCGGCCGTCTGCGCCAACGGCTGCACGACATCCGGCGGCGCGCGGCGGGTGTCAGCGGTGCTCACGCCTTCCGACGGGCGGAGCCTTGCCCGCGCGCTACGGCGACCTCATCCTCGACGCAGGCGGGCACACTGGCCCCGCCGAGGAGAGAGACCATGGCCGAAAGACTGATCAAGCGCGTGGAGACCGTGACCGAGGAGTACATCGACACCGAGCCGCAGCCCGAGCCCGAGGCCGAGCAGCCCGCGCCGCCGCCGCGCCGGCAGCAGGTCGAGGACCCGGACCTTGCCGACGAGCGGCCCGCCCGTCCGCAGCCGGCCCGCCGCAGGTGACGGTCGAGACCACCATGGCCGCGCTGCCCCGCCTCAGCTACCATCAGCCGGGGCGGGGCAGTGCGACTCGCACGACTGCGGGGTAGCCGCAGGCCCTCCCTCCCCAGGCTGCCGCTGCTCAAGTATAATTCGGCACTTGCAACACTCGTCAGCCGTCGCAGCCAGGATAATCAGGTAGTTGGCAGAAAACTGATATATGACCCGCGGCAACGCACGCGTTCGCACCAATATCGTGGTGCGGTCCCGGTGCGGTGTGTGCCCCGAGCCCATAATCACGGCCGATAACCTCGGCCGCGCTGGACGCGCTGACCAAGGCAACCGCGAGCCCGAGGACGACGACTGGCGGCTTTGCCGGGGGGCTACCGGCCGCGCGATCGGCGCGTTGGTGCTTCCTCGGTGGTCCGTGGCCGACTGGTCCGAGGCCGCCGCAAACGCGGCCGCCCGGGCCTGGACGCGACGAGCCTTGCGGGCCTGAACAGCACGCCCGGCTTGACCGCCAGCGCCTGGGCCAGCGCTACCAGTACCGCCGCGCTGGGATTGGCCCGGCCCGACTCGACGGTGCGAACGTAGCGCGGCTCCAGTTTCGCCACCTCGGCCAGCTTCTCCTGGGTCCAGCCCCGGAGCCGCCGCAGCCGGCGAGTGTTCGCGGCGATGGACTTGAGGGCAGCGGCGACGCCGTCGGAACGCATTCCCGACACGGGTAGCCCAGGGACCGTCGTGGCTAACAGGCTCTATCGGGCCTAATTTGTTGACGGGCCGAGACCGGGGCCGCTACACTGTTGATGCTCGTCAGGAGGGACGCCATGCGGCGTGTGTTCTTGTGGGCGGTTCTCCTCGGCATCGGCCTGCCTGCCATGGCCTGCGGCGGCTCAGCAGCCAATGGCGGCAAGGACGCAGCCACCGACTCGGGCCCGCCGCATGACGTGGGCCCGCCAGACGGAGTGCTGCCCGACACGGGAGACGGAGCCACCGATGGTCCGGCCGGCGATGGGGGAGGCGACGGTGCCACTGACACCCTGCCCGGCGACGCGGGCGGCGACGCCGGCGTGATCCACGCCAAGCCGTTCACGTCCGAGACCGCCGGCGGGGCCACCGTGTCGTCAGCCAACTACCGCGTGACGCTGTTCATTGCCCCGGCGGTGCCGGTCGGCTCCACCCAGAGCACGAACTACCGCGTGGGCCTCGGGCCCGGCGCCATCGCCAACGCGCGTTGAGGAGGTCTGTCATGATGCAGCGGTTCGCAGCCCTCGCCCTCTCGCTTTTCCTCGCTGCCACGGCGCA
The DNA here is from genome assembly GCA_016218785.1 of Deltaproteobacteria bacterium. Classification (GTDB taxonomy): domain Bacteria; phylum Myxococcota_A; class Polyangia; order JACRCY01; family JACRCY01; genus JACRCY01. The sequence continues at coordinate 191 of JACRCY010000278.1, read as the reverse complement.
CGCCGCGGCCCCGCAGATCATCCCGTTGCAGGGCGTGCTCACCGATGCCAGCGGCACGCCGATCAGCACCGCCGTGGTGGTCCAGTTCTACCTCTACCCGGCGCAGACCGGGGGCTCCGCGCTGTGGACCGAGACGCAGACGATCACGCCGCAGGACGGGCTGTTCGTCGCCTACCTCGGCTCGCAGACGG
>JACRCY010000275.1 GCA_016218785.1 Deltaproteobacteria bacterium | reverse complement strand
GCCGAGGCCTGCCCGCCGACCGCGTTTTCCAGCGCCGGGCCACCGTCGAGCCGCCCGTGGCGGCCCGGCCGGCAGTACCTGGCCGGTGTAGCTGGACGCCATGGCGGGACCGCTCGCGACTTTGTCCGAGGCCCTGCGCCCGGCGCTCCCCTGCTTTACAGGGCGCGGCAACGCGTGCTATAGAGGCAACCCATGCGGATCCTCCGTGCTGTCACGGGCTTCACCGTGGTCGTGGCCCTGTTGCTCGGGGCCGCCGGCTGCAAGCAGGGCAGGGGCCAGCGTTGCCAGCTCGACTCCGACTGCGAGTCGGGTCTCGAGTGCTACACCGGCCTGAGCCAGTCGGTGCCGCCCGAGGGCGAGTGCCAGGAGTCGGGCTACGCGGGGCAGCACGACGGCGGCCAGGTCGACGCCGCCCAAGTTGACGCCCCCCAGGACGTCGCCCCGGAGGACGCCGGCCCGGAAGACGCGTCGCCCCAGGAGGACGCCCCGCCCCAGGAAGACGCCCCGCCCCAGGAAGACGGCCAGACCGACTAGCCCCGGACGCGCCGCGCCCGTCCCCTCACAGCTTCCCGATCCTCGCCAGCTCGGCCGCCACCTGCTCGGCGAGCTCCGCGTCCACGAAGAGCCGCAGCGACACCCGGATCTTGTCCACCGCCAGCCGCAGCCCCTGATCGTCATCGCCCGCCGCCTGCAGGTGCCCCGCGAGCCGGCCGGCGAGCATGTCGCTGACCCGCCCCGCAACTCGGGACCGCAGCTGGTCGATCATCTTGTCTCGGCGGCTGGCCACTGACCTCTTCCGACATCCCCCCCACTGCTCCCCTCGATTCTACCGTACCTCCGCAGCGGACGACACCGCGGCCGTGCGGGGGGCGTGCGGCGGACCAGCGCCAGGCTACCCTGGGCGTCGGTGGTGCGTCAAAATCCGCATGCCCACCGACCGCGAGGCGAGCCCGTTGCGACCAGGGGGGGCACACGCTATATTCGCGCCGCCCATGCGACCGACCGTCGTCGTCCTCCTCGCGCTCGTGGCCCTCTGCGGCTGCGGCAAGAAGATCGGGGACGGCTGCACCCTCAACACCGACTGCGATCCGCAGGGCGGGCGGACGTGCGACCTGGCCCCCCCCGGTGGCTACTGCACCATCGAGGGTTGCGACGACGTGACCAACAAGTGCCCCCACGAGTCGGCCTGCGTCCGCTTCTTCCCGGTCCTCGACATGACCAGGCCCTGCTCGCCGGCCGTCGAGCAGGAGTGCCAGGATCGCAGCCTCGACTGCGACCCCGACGTCGACTCGAACTGCTGCCGCTGTGCCGCGGGCGAGGAATGCATCGCGGAGGGGTTCTGCGTGCGTCGCGAGCTGGAGCGCCGCAACTGCATGCGGACCTGCGGCAACGACGGCGACTGTCGCGACGGCTACCGCTGCTACGCCACCGGCACCGGGGGCTCGGAGCTGATCCCCCTGGACGGCGGCGAGCAGCCGCCGGCCAAGCACTACTGCGCGCCGGCCGAGTAGGCGCGCGCCGGCCCGTCCCGGCCGCCGGCCTCGCTCACCGGCCGCGGCCGGTCACGTGCAGGGCAGCTCCGCGCCGGGCCGCTGCGGGTCGATCACGAAGCAATCGAGCGGGGCGTCCGCTGGCACCGGGCGCGCCTCGAAGCGGAAGCCGGCGGCGTCGACCTGGACGTTGACGTAGTGGTGCTGCGAGGCGGCGGCGCGCTCCAATCCGGCCTCGTCGACGATGACGCTGAGGTCGGCGCCATACAGGGGCGCCCCGCCTCCGCCGGTGACGACGTGATGCACGCCGTCCACGAAGAAGCGCTCGTAGAGGTGGTTGTGGCCGGCCACGACGAGCGCGACGTCCCGCGCCTTGATCACGGGCCCCAGCGTCGCGCGGGCCGCGAGGTCGGGCGCGTGGCTCGAGAAGGTGTACAGCGGCGCGTGCAGCGCCACCACGCGGAGCCGCGCGGCCTGGGCCGCGGAAGTGGCGAGATCCTGGTCGAGCCAGAGGGCCTCGTCGGCGAGGGTGCTCTGGTAGCTGTCGATGACGCTCACGTGCACCCCGCCCCAATCGGCGGAGTAGGTCCGCGGCGAGCGCGCCCCGGGCGGCGGGGGGAAGTACGTGTCGAAGAGGGTGCGGCCGAGGAGGTCCTCGTGGTTGCCGTAGACGGGGAGGAAGGCGGCGCTCGCCAGCAGCGGCGCCTCGATCGCGAAGAAGGTGGTCCAGAGGCTCTCGTCCATCCCCACCGCGGTCAGATCGCCGGTGTGGAGGACGAGCTGGGGGGCGTCGAGGAGGATGGCGTCCACCACGTGCTGGTGCTCGTCGTCGCCGGTGCGCACGTCGCCCATCAGGGTGAAGCCGAAGCTGCCGTCCGCGGCCCCCGGCGTCCGCAGCGTCGCGTCCGCCGTGGGCACGGCCAGCGAGACGACCCGGTAGCGGTACGCCGTGTCCTCCGCCAGGCCGGTGAGCGTGACCCGGTGCTGCCAGCCGGCGGTGGCCGGCTCCGCGGGGCCCTCGGGCGCCGGCTGGGCCACGGTGCCGTGGGCCGCGGTGCCGTAGGCGGGGTCGGGGCCGTACTCCACGCGGCTGCGCGCCGGCTGGTCCGTCGACCACGACACGACGATGGCGCCGGGGCCGGCCGGCGTGAGCCAGGGCCCGCGCAGCAGCGTGGCGGTCGAGTCGTACTCGGCGAGCCCCTCCGGCGGCACGCCGGCGTCCTGCTCGACCGGTGAGGAGGAGCCGCACCCACTGGCGGCAGCGAGGCTCACCGCAATGAAGCTGGCGAGGTCCCAGGTTCGCACGCAGTCCTCCCGGCGCATGGCTGCAGCTCCTGGATAGCACACCTGCGGCCGATGACAACGTGGCGGCGAGCGCCGCGGCGGAGGCTGACGCCGCTCCTGTCCGGATTCCCGGACGTGTCCGGGAATCCGGCCGGACAGGTGAACGCCCTGCAGACCGGGAGCGTTGTCGTCGCACGCACTTGCGCGCGGCACGGCGCTTGCTTTGCCTCCCCCGCGTCGGTCGACCACAACCACGCAACCCGAACCAAGGAGGATCTCATGCGGAAGCTGATGCAGTGCCTCGCCCTCTGCGCCGTCGTCGGCGCCTCGCTCTCGGCCCAGGCAGTGCGGGGCGGAGCGGCCAGGGAGACGTCCAGGATCCAGGGCGTTGTCAACCTCAACCAGGCGGACTTCGATCAGCTCACGCTCCTGCCGGGCGTGGGCCCCACCAAGGCGCGGCGCATCGTGGAGTGGCGCGCCAAGCACGCCTTCCGGCGCATCGAGGAGCTGACCCGGGTCAAGGGATTCGGCCGCAAGACTTTCGCCCGGCTCAAGTCGCACCTCGCGGTGGCCGGTCCCACCACCCTGCAGCGGGTGCGGCCGCCGACCGTCGGCGCCGCTCCCGTGACGGGCCCGATCGTCCCGACGGTGAACGCGTCCCCGGGGGCGCGTCCCGCCCCGCCGGCTCCGACCCGACCGACGCGCTGAACGTGACTGCAACCGCGGGGCGCCGGTGATCCAGGCCGGCGCCCCCGCCGACCAAGGAGGCCCCATGCGCGGCTTCATGCCCAAGCTCGTCCTCATGCTCAACGTGCTCCGCCTCGCCGGGTGCGGCCCGGCCGACGGCGAGCCCCCCACGCTCCCCGACCTGCGTCCCGTGGACAAGGCCGACGAGTCGACCGACGGCCGCGGCGCGCGCTACCTGTTCACGCGCGACGCCGACGGGCGCCCCATCAAGGTCCGCCTCTCACCCGACTCGCCCCGCAGCGCGCCGCCCGCGCGCCCCATCCCCATCGACGCGGCGCCGGCCCTCGACTTCCTCCGCCGCAACCACCGCGTGCTCGGGCTGGAGCGCGCCCACGTCGACGCGCTGCGCCCCGCCAGCCTGGCCGAGGACGAGGGCACGGTGGTCGTCGATTTCGACCAGACCATCGACGACCTCCCGGCGCTCGACGCGGCGGTGCGGGTCGTCTACGGCCGGGACGGCGAGCTGGAGGTCGCGCACCTCAGGCCGGCCCGTACGGGGCCTCCGGTCGGCGCGCATGTCCTCGATGCCGCAACGGCCGCCGCGGCCGCGGGCGGCGCCGCGGGCGGCGGATCGCTGCGCGACGCGCCCACGGTCCGCGCCGGCTGGCTCACCCGGGATGGATCTCCGCGGCCCGCGTACGAGGTGGAGCTGACCGTCGGCGACCCACCCGACTCGTGGCGCTACGTCGTGGACGCGATCCACGGCGAGGTGCTGGAGTCGACCTCGCTCCGCACCGACTTGACCGGCCGGGGCCGGGTCTGGGCCCACAACGCCTGGGTCGACAGCCACACGTCGCTCGTGTCCCTGCCGCGGCTCGACGACGGCGCGACGCTGCGCGGCCGGTACGTCGACGTGCGCGACGGCCTCGGCCCGCTCGCCGTCGGCGACGCGGGGCGTTTCGACTTCCCCAGAACTGATCGACGCTTCGGCGAAGTCATGGCCTACGCGCACGGCGACGCCCTCGCCGCCTACCTCGACGCCCTCGGGTTCGCCACGCGGCGGCAGCCCATCGTGGCCACGGTGAACGCCTTCCCCGAGCTGAACGCCTTCTACGACGCGCGCACCGGCGGCCTCTACTTCGGCGCGGTCGACGGGTTCCGCGTCGCCGACGACGCCGACGTGATCCTACACGAGCTCGGGCACGCGATCGTCGATAGCCAGGCTCCGGGCCTGATGCGCGGCACGCGCGACGACGCCGCGCTCCACGAGGGGTACGCCGACTACCTGGCGTGCTCGTTTGCGGACGAGCCGCACGTGGGGGAGGCCCTGTGGCACGAGGTCGCGACCCGGCTCGGCCCGAGCGAGACGCTCGAGCGCAGCGGCTACGACCCGCGGCACCCGGGCCGCCCGTGCGACTCCGCGCGGCGCTGGCCGGAGGACGCCGACACCGACCCCCATGTCACCGGCATGATCATGTCCGCGGCGCTGTGGGACCTGCGCGCGGCCGCACGCCGAACCCTGGGCCGCGACGATGGCCGCCGCGCCGTCGACCGCCTCGCGCTCACGGCGCTCCGCGACCTCGCCGCGCGCAGCAATCAGCCGCGCGACGTGCTCGACGCCCTGCTGCAGGCCGACCGGCGGCTGCGCCTCGGGCTGGGAGAGGCCGTCACGGCGGCCTTCGCCAACCACGGGGTCAAGACCAGCCGGTAGTGACTGCTCCTCGTGGCCCTGGTGGTCGGACTGGTGTCTCACTCCTGGCCGCTCCCGCCTCCCCGCCGGGGCGGGAGCGGGTTCTGGTTCGAGGTTCAGGTTGTATGATTGTCATACTTCAGTTAGCATGAAGGTATGAGCAGGCGGAAAGGCCGTCTCACCGTGACCGTCGATCGGGATCTCATCGCCGCAGGCAGCGCGGCGGTGGCCCGGGGAAGCGCGGAGTCCGTGAGCGGCTGGGTCAACCAAGCGCTGGCGGAGCGCGCGGCCAAGGATCGGCGCCTCGGCGCGTTGGCGGAGGCGGTCGGCGCGTACGAGGCCGAGTCCGGGCCGATCTCCGACCAGGAACTGGCCGCCCAGGCACGCGCCGACCGGCAATCCGCGGTCGTCGTCCGGGGCGGCTCCAAGGCCAGGCCGCGCCGCCGCCCCCGGGCCGCGTGAGGCTCGTCCTCGACAGCGGTGCGCTCATCGCGCTCGAGCGCCATGACCGCGCCATGTGGCGTCGCCTGAAGTCGGCGCTGCTGGGGGGCTCCGTCCCGGTCACGCACGGCGGGGTCGTGGGTCAGGCGTGGCGCGGGACGGGCCCGCGGCAAGCGTCGCTGTGCCGAGCTCTCGCCGGCATCGAGGTTCGGCCGCTCGACGAGGCGCTCGGGCGCGCCGCCGGGGAGCTTCTGGGGCGCTCCGGCGACGCGGACGCGAGCGACGCGGCCCTGGTCCTGCTCGCGGAGGACGGCGACCAGATCGCGACCTCCGACCCGGACGACCTCGAGCGCCTGGCGGCGTCAGCGGGACGCCACGTCGAGCTGGTCCGCACCTGATGGCCTCCGGGGGAGGTGGCTTTCGGGCCCCGACAGCGATACCATTACGCCACTGTGGAGGTCTGCCACGTGCGCGTGCTCGTCGCCCTGATAGGTGCGTTGTTGCTCGCGGGAGTGGGGTGCAGCGGGGAAGAGCCCCTTAGGACCCCGACCCAGTTCTTCGTCGGCTACGCCGAGGCCGACGTGACGCCGCCGATAGGGACGATCATGGGGGGCTACGGCCCTCCCGGGGGCTACCGGCGCTCGACGGGCACCCACGACCCCATCATGGCGCAGGTGGCGATCATCGCCAACGACGCGCCCCAGGCGTTCGTCTACATCACGATGGACACGGTCGGCTACTTCCACGACTTCGGCGACTGGGGCCCGGGCATCGCCGCCGTCCGGCAGGAGATCGTCAAGAAGATCGGGAAGCAGTTCCGGATGACGCCCGAGCACATCGTGCTGGCCTCGACGCACTCGCACTCGGGCCCCGACCTGACCGGCTTCTGGCAGCAGACCAACCAGGGGCCGGACCTCGTCTACCTCAACACCCTCCTCGAGGCCATCCCCGCGGCCGCCAAGGAGGCCGCGGACGGCATCCGGCCGGGCACCGTGCACTACGTGATGACCGAGCTGGTCGGATACAGCGGGCGCTCCGAGGACTGCTCCGACGTGCTCGACAACTCCGTGGCGGTCATGCAGGCGCGTGATGCTGCCGGCACCCCCGTCTTCACCATCGCCAACTACGCCAAGCACCCGACGTCGCTCGGCTCGAGCAACACGCTCTTCTCGGGCGACTACATCTGGGGCTTCCGCGAGGAGATCCTGGCCCGCACCGGCGCTCCCGGGCTCTACATGCAGGGCGGCATCGCCGCGGTCCACGGCGGCCCCCTGGGGCCCTCGGGAGCTGACGAGTGGGAGAGCACGTACGACATGGGGCGCATCCTCGCCGACGCCGTGCAGACGGCCCTCCCGAGCCTGCAGCAGTCGCAGAGCGTCGAGATCCGCCACGCCTACGCGACGACAATGTGTCAGCTGAAGTCCGAGCTGGTCAAGACGCTGATTGAAAACGCGGACTTCCCCAAGCGCTTCTGGAACAATCAGGGGACGGAGCTGTGGGCCGACGAGGTGCCGATCTCGTGGCACCAGGTCGGCGACGCCGAGTTCGCCAGCTACCCGGGCGAGGCCACGCCCGAGCTGTCGCTGCTCTCCAAGACCAAGATGGTGAGCCAGTTCCAGTTCCTCGTCGGCCTCGGCAACGACGAGATCGGCTATCTCATCGACAAGGAGAGCATCGCCAAGGACACGAGCGGCCGGCTGGAGGGGTACGAGCTGACCATGGGCTTGGGCGAAGACGGCGGCCAGTGCGTGTGGGACGCCCACACCGCGCTGGGCTGGTTCGACGGCGCGCTGGCGGTGCCGTAGCCGGGGCGCCCGTCGCGCGTGGCGCGGCGCGGCGACTTCACCGCAGCGCGGACCTCGGCACCCAGGTGGCCCGCTCCAGCACGCTCTCGCGCTTCACCGGGCCCCACTTCGCCCGCATCGTCAACCGGATGTTGAGGAAGGCGGCGTCGGCCTCCCAGTTCTTCATCTTGCTGACGGCGCCGATGGCGACCCGTGCCTGCATCGGGAGCTTCTCGAAGTTGGTGGCGTTGAGCGGCTCGATGACCACCGTGATGTCCTCGGGGGCGACCGCGGCACCCTCCTCGCGCGCGATGACGACCAGGCGCCGCCTCACCACCGCCTCGTCGATGATCGTCTCGGTGGGGGTCAGCTGCCCGGCCTCGTAGATGCGCCGGCTGAGGCTGGTCTCGACCTGCCCCACCTGCAGCGAGCCGTAGGCGTAGGCCGCGGCGTAGCCGATGCCGACGAGGATGGCGAGGATGACGAGGACCTTCAGCGTCGAGGCGCCGCGCTCGGTCTGCCACGGGGGTACGGGCGAGGGGTGCATGGGGGAACCCTACGACATGCGCGACCTCGGCGCCAGTCGGTGTACAATCGCCGCTGCCATGACCGCGACCACCGACGACGGGTCCCTGGCGCCCTACGGCGACGAGGCCCTGCGCCACCTGCAGGCGTTGCTGCGCATCGACACGACCAACCCCCCGGGCCACGAGCGGGTCGCCGCCGACTACCTGGCCAGGGTGCTGCAGGAGGCCGGGATCGAGCCGACGGTGCTCGACAGCGCTCCCCGGCGCGGCAACGTGGTGGCCCGGCTGCGCGGCGACGGCAGCCTGCCGCCGCTCCTCCTGGCCGGCCACCTCGACGTGGTCCCCGCCGACCCGGCCGAGTGGAGCCACCCGCCCTTCGGCGGCGAGATCCACGACGGCTGGCTCTACGGCCGCGGCGCCGTCGACATGAAGGGGTTCGTGGCGCAGTCGCTCGTCGCGCTGCTGGCCCTCAAGCGCGCCGGGACGCGGCTCCGCCGCGACGTCATCTTCGCCGCGGTCGCGGACGAGGAGTACGGCTGCGAGCTGGGCTCGCAGTTCCTGGTGGAGCGCCACCCCCAGCTGGTCCGGGCCGAGTACGCGCTCGGCGAGGTCGGCGGTTTCTCGCAGCACCTCGGCGACCGCACCGTCTACCCCATCATGGTCGCCGAGAAGGGCCTCTGCTGGATGCGCGCCCGCGTGCGCGGGCCCTCGGGCCACGGCGCGATCCCGCGCGAGGACAGCGCGGTGGCCCTCCTGGCCGAGGGGCTCGGCCGGCTGCGCCGCACGCGGCTGCCGATGCACGTGACCGCCCCCTTCGCGCGCTTCGTCAAGGCGCTCGCGGCCGCGCAGCCGCTGCCGGCGCGCGCGGTCCTGCCGCTGCTCCTCGTGCCGCACGTGAGCGACCTGGTGCTGCGGAAGGTGCTCCCCGACAAGAGCCTCGCCCGCACCTTCGCGGCGCTCCTCAGCAACACGGCCACGCCCACGGTGCTGCGGGCCGGCGACAAGACCAACGTCATCCCGGGCGAGGCCAGCGCCGAGATCGACGGCCGCCTCCTCCCGGGGCAGAGCGCGCGCGACCTGGTCAACGAGGTGGCCGAGGTGCTCGGCCCCGCGGTCGAGCTCTCGGTCATCAGGGCCCACGAGGCCGCGGAGTTCCCGGCCGAGACGCCGCTCTTCCGCCTGCTCGAGCGCGCCCTCAGGCGCCACGACCACGGCGCGGTCCCGGTCCCCGCGATGATCCCGGGGTTCACCGACGCCAGCCAGTGGCGGCGCCTCGGCACCATCTGCTACGGCTTCTCGCCGGTGCGCTTCCCGCGCGACTCGGGCGTGAAGTTCAGCGACCTGTTCCACGGCCGCGACGAGCGCACGCCGGTGGCGGGGTTCCGCTGGGGCCTGGGCGTGCTGTTCGACGTCGTGCGCGAGTTCTGCACCTAGCGCCGCCGGCCGCCCCGCATGCGCTCCTTCGCGCGCACCTCGCGGCTGCTCGACGCGGCGGTCGGCCGCGGCGTCTTCCCGGGGGCGGTCATCGTGGTCGTCGACGAGGGGGAGCCGCGCCTCGGGCGCGCCTGCGGGCGGCTCGCCTTCCAGCGGCCGAGCGTGAGGACGACGACCGCCACGGTCTACGACCTCTCCTCGTTGACCAAGGTGCTCGGTACCACCACGCTGACGCTGCTGGCCCTGGAGCGCGGGCGGCTCGACCTCGACACGCCGGTGGCGACGCTGGTGCCCGGGTTTCGTGGCCGCGGCAAGCGATCGGTGCGGGTGTGGCACCTCCTCACCCACTCGTCGGGTCTGCCCGCGTACCGGCCGTTCTTCGCGAACGGCGCCGGCCGGGAGGCCATCGTCGCGCGCGCCGCCGCGGCGCCGCTCGAGTACGGCCCCGGGACCCGGTCGATCTACAGCGACCTGGGCTTCATGGTGCTGGGCAGCATCGTGGAGCGGGCGCTCGGCGCCCGGCTCGACGAGCTCTTCGCCCGGCTCGTCGCCCGCCCGCTGGGGTTGCGCCTGACGCGGTTCGTGGATCTGGCGCGCGCGGGAGCCCGCGCGCGCTTCGTGCGGCGGCACGCCGTGGCGCCCACGGGGGTGCGCGGCGGCGCGCCCCGCCATGGCGCCGTCGATGACGACAACGCGTTCGCCATGGGTGGGATCGCGGGACACGCCGGGCTGTTCGGCCCCGCGGCGGACGTCATGACCGTGGCGCTCGCCCACTGCCGGTCCTGGCACGGCGGCGGGCCCTTCCCACGCGAGCTGGTGCGGCGGTTCTGCGCGCCCGCCGGCATCCCGGAGTCCACGCGCGCCCTCGGCTGGGACACGCCGGCCGGGCGGGGCTCCCAGGCCGGCGACCGCTTCCCGCGCGACGCCGTGGGCCACCTGGGCTTCACCGGCTGCTCGCTCTGGCTGGCGCCGGCGCGGGGGCTCCTCGTCGTGCTGCTCACGAACCGCGTCAACGGGACCGCCTCCCTGGCCGACATCAGGCGGGTACGCCGCGCGGTGCACGACGCGGTCCTCGCCGACCTCGGGGGCTAGGGCGGCGGCCCGCGAACGCCTCGAGGCGCCGTTCCCGCCCGAACCGCGGTCCCGAGCCGCGGTCGCGTTGACACCCCGGGCCGAGGGCGCTAACAATCCGGCGGCGATGGGTCTGCGCGCGCCGGCACGGATGACGGTGGAGATTCGCGAGGTGGCGGCGCGGCCCGACCCGGTGCGACGCTTCCGTCTCACCCGGGCAGTCGGACGCGACGGCATCGACCTGGAGCAGCCGATCGATTTCGGCGTGGGGCAGCCGGTGCTCGTGCGCCTCCGCCTCCCCGGGCACGAGCGACTGCTGGAGCTCGCGGGGACGGTCGCCGCCAGCGACGACGGGCCGCCGCGGTCCCTCGACCTCGACGACCTCGGGGCGGAGGAGCGCGGGGTCATCGTCGCCTACGTGGAAGAAAGGCTGGGACTCTAAGTGAGCGGCAACCACAGCGTACCCCCAGGGTCGGATCCGATGCGGCGCCTCAGCGAGCTGGAGGCCAAGGCCGAGGTCGCCGGCGGCCAGGAGCGCATCGACCGGCAGCACGACGCGGGCAAGCTCACCGCCCGCGAGCGCATCATGCTGCTGTGCGACCCCGGCACCTTCGTCGAGCACGACAAGTTCGTGACCCACCGCTGCACCGACTTCGGCATGGCCGAGCAGAAGATCCTGGGCGACGGCGTGGTCACGGGCGTGGGCCTCGTCAACGGACGCCAGACCTGCATCTTCGCGCAGGACTTCACGGTCTTCGGCGGATCGCTCTCGGGCGCCTTCGCCATGAAGATCTGCAAGCTGATGGACCTGGCGGTGCGCATCGGGGCGCCGGTCATCGGCCTCAACGACTCGGGGGGGGCCCGCATCCAGGAGGGGGTCGAGTCGCTCGCCGGCTACGCCGACATCTTCCTCCGCAACGTGCTCACCTCCGGCGTGATCCCGCAGGTCTCCATCATCATGGGGCCGTGCGCCGGCGGCGCCGTCTACTCCCCCGCCATGACCGACTTCATCATCATGGTCGAGTCGACCAGCTACATGTTCATCACCGGCCCCGACGTCATCAAGGCGGTCACGCACGAGGAGGTGACCAAGGAGCAGCTCGGCGGCGCCCACACCCACGCCACGCGCTCCGGCGTCTGCAGCCTGGCCTGCCCCGACGAGCGCACCGCGCTCGAGATGACGCGCGAGCTGCTGTCGTTCCTGCCGCAGAACAACCTCGAGGAGCCGCCGCCGACGCCCACCCGTGATCGCGCCGACCGGGAGGACGCATCCCTCGACTGCTTCATCCCGCTCGACGCCGCCAAGCCCTACGACATGAAGCAGCTCATCAGGGCGGTCGTCGACGAAGGGCACTTCCTCGAGATCCAGCCCGAGTACGCCCTCAACATGGTGGTCGGCTTCGGCCGTCTCGACGGCCGCCCCGTCGGCATCGTCGCCAACCAGCCGGCGCACCTCGCGGGCTGCCTCGACATCGGCGCGTCGATCAAGGCGGCGCGCTTCGTGCGCTTCTGCGACTGCTTCAACCTCCCGCTGGTGACCTTCGTCGACGTGCCCGGCTTCCTGCCGGGGACCGACAAGGAGTACGGCGGAATCATCAAGCACGGCGCCAAGCTCCTCTATGCCTTCGCGGAGGCCACCGTCCCCAAGGTGACGGTGATCACCCGCAAGGCCTACGGCGGGGCGTACGACGTGATGTCGTCCAAGCACATCCGCGCCGACTTCAACTACGCCTTCCCCGCGGCCGAGATCGCGGTCATGGGGCCCGACGGCGCGGTCAACATCGTCTTCCGCGACGAGCTGAAGAAGGCCGCCGACCCCGCCGCCGCGCGCGCCGCCTACATCGCCGAGTACCGCGAGAAGTTCGCCACCCCCTTCAAGGCGGCCGAGCTGGGCTACCTCGACGAGATCATCCGGCCGCGCGAGACCCGGCCCAAGCTCATCCGGGCGATGCAGCTGCTGCGCAACAAGCGCCAGGACAACCTGCCGCGCAAGCACGGCAACATCCCCCTCTGAGGTCGACCGTGCCGCGCGTGCTCGTGACCGGTGCCAGCGGCCTGCTGGGCGGCGCGCTCGTCGCCACCGCACCGGCCGCGGTGCAGGTGATCGCCCAGACTCGCCGCCTGCGCCTGCCGCCCCCGCTCGCGGCGCACGCCGTCGAGGAGCCGCTCGATCTCTGCGACGCGCGGGCGCTCCGGGCCGCGCTCGACCGGCAGCGCCCCGACGCCGTGGTCCACACGGCCGCCCGCACCGTCCCGGCCGACTGCGAGGCGCACCCGGCGCAGGCCCACGCCGACAACGTGACCGCGACCGGCCACCTGGTGACCGAGTGCGCGGCGCGGGGCCTCCGGCTCCTGCACTGCTCCACCGACCTCGTCTTCGACGGCACGGCGGCGCCCTACGCCGAGGACGCCGCGCGCCACCCGATCAGCGAATACGGTCGCTCGAAGGCCGCGGCCGAGGGCCTCGTCGCCGGGTCCCCGCGGGCGCTGGTGGCCCGCCTGCCGCTCCTCTACGGGACGTCGCCGGCGGGCGACCGCTCGGTGGACGAGGCGCTGG
>JACRCY010000274.1 GCA_016218785.1 Deltaproteobacteria bacterium | reverse complement strand
TGGGCGACCGGTTCGCCGCCCGAATCAAAGGTCCCCGCGTGGCCTGGATGGACACTCGCAACGACCCCGGCCATGGGGCCTTCAATCCCCGGAACGTCGACATCTACGCGAAGGACCTGGCCACCGGCGAGGAGTGGGCTGCATGCACCGATGTCGCGCGCCAGGAGCAACCCGACGTCGAGGGCGACATCGTCGTGTGGATGGACTTCCGCAACAGCTCCACTCCATACCCGACGACGTACGCGGCCAGCAGCGACGTCTACGCGGCGAATGTCCGCACGGGGCAGGAATGGCGCGTGACCAACCTTCCGGGGCTCGCGGGCGACGTTCGTATCGATGGCGGCCGAGTGTTTTTCCGGTGGGCACCAGATAGCAACCCCCCGGCCCAAGTGTACGTGATCGACCTCAAGGCGCGCGGGATCGTGCCCTGATCGGGCACTGGCGGTGAGCGGGAGGGGTGGAGGTAGCCCATGCGTCGCTCCCGTGATCGCCGCCTCCCCAACCTGCTGGCAGCGATCGCCGTGGCCGTGGCCGGCTTCCTCGGCTGCTCGTGCCGCTCGACCACCGCCGCGGCCACGGACGGAGGCTCCGACCGGACGCCCGGCGACACCCTGGTACCGCCGGGTGACGGCGAGAAGCAGACGGACGCGAGTCGCCCCGACGGGATCGTATGGGCGCTGGATGTGCCGTGGGGCACGGACGACACGCGACAACTGACGCCCGTGGAGATCCCGCCAGCGGTTGCCGGCCGGGACTGCGGGCCGGACTGCACGCAGGTGACGTTTCTGCCGGGGTGGCCGGGAGTCGGTGCCGAGAACAGGTACAATGTGAACGGCAACCTGCTCGTCACGAATGCGATGATCGAGTCCCGGCTGGTTGCAGTGTACGTCGACCTGACCACAGGCAAGGCCTTTGCATTCGGAGTGATCGCGCCGACCCTGCAGTCGACCAACGCGGGATGCTACTTCGGAGTCGTGGACACTGGGCGAGTCGCGTACGCGTGCACTTCTGACGCCACGGACTGGCCCGGCGACGGCAAACCCCAAGCTGAGCTTCGTGTGTTCACACCGGCAACGGGGCAGGAGCGCCGCGTGTGGAAACAGCCGGCTGGTGGACCGTACGGCAATCCCAACAGCCCAGGGTTTGCAGCCATGGGCGTGACGATGATCGAAAGCGCAGCTTGCGAGCTTAGCTGCAACGCATGGTTCGTCATCCTGTCGGCCGGTGGCGCGCCCGCGCAGGTGTTCCCCCCGATCGGAAAGGAGGGGGGGGTGGGGGAGGGTCATGCGTCCGACCCGTATCTCGTGTGGACCGACACCTCGCACTTCCCGCCTCATGTCGAGGTCGCCTACACCACGGTTGCGGACGGGAACGCGCCGGCCGTCGTGAGCAGCGCAGGGCTGGGCGACCGGTTCGCCGCCCGAATCAAAGGTCCCCGCGTGGCCTGGATGGACACTCGCAACGACCCCGAACATGGGGCCTTCAATCCCCGGAACGTCGACATCTACGCGAAGGACCTGGTGACCGGCGAGGAGTGGGCTGCGTGCACCGATGTCGCGCGCCAGGAGCAGCCCGATGTCGAGGGCGACATCGTCGTGTGGACGGACTTCCGCAACAGCTCCACTCCGTACCCAACGACGTACGCGGCCAGCAGCGACGTCTACGCCGCGAACGTCCGCACGGGGCAGGAATGGCGGCTGACCAGCCTCCCGGGACTCGCCATCGACGTGCGGATCGACGGTGGCCGCGCGTTCTTCTTCTGGTCCCCTGACGACACACCTTCACAGATTTGCATCATCGACCTCAAGGCGCGCGGGGTCGTGCCCTGATCGGGCACCGACGGTCAGCGGGAGGGGTGGAGGTAGCCCATGCGTCGCTCCCGTGATCGCCGCCTCCCCAGCGTGCTGGCCGCGATCGCCGTGGCCGTGGGGCTGGCCTGGCCGGCCGGCGGCCGGCCAGGCTGCAGTGTCGGTCAGCGCGGGGTGCCGGGCCCGGCGGGCGGCGCCGCGGCCCCGGGCGCCGGCGGCGGGGCCGGCTCCTCGTCCTCGTCGGCGACCTCGCGGGTGGCGGTCGAGATGCCCATCTTGATGCGCAGGTCCTTGCGCCGCACGATGGTCCGCGCGGTCTTGGCCCACTCGCGGTAGAAGCTCCACATCTCGTCCTCGGCCCGCGCCCGCTCGGCCTCGGCCGCCGGGTCCGGCGTCGCCAGCAGCGGCACGTGCCCGTCGCGGAGGCTCCCGATCAGCTCCCGGCCCTTCTGCCGCACCGGCTTGGTGAATCCGCGCTCCGTGAGCAGGTCCAGGACCGGCTTCAGGGGCTCCCCCTGCTTCTCGATCACGTCGACGCGGTTGAGCAGCGTCTCGACCGTCAGCACCACGCGCTCGTCGCTGCTCTTGTGCAGGTTCTTGAAGACCTCCTTGCACACGGTGGGGTAGTTCCCCTCGAGCGCGGCTTCGATGACGTCGTACCACTCGTTCTCGTAGTCATCGACCAGCTTGAGGAGCTCGGCCGGCTGGCCCGAGCTGGGCGGCGGCGGCTCCATGTCGACGAGCTGACCGCCGGCCTTGAGAAACAGGTCCCAGCCCTTCTTGCGGGTCGCATTGGTGAACCCGCGCAGCATCATGAGCGTGAAGATGCGCGGATCGTTGAGCGCGCAGAGGAACCGCAGCATCCTCTGGAGCTTGTGCCACAGGTCCAACCTCGCCATCACGTGCCTCCTTTCATCCGCCACGGCGCCGCTGCAGGCTTCCCGCCGCCAACTGCGCCGCAGCGGCCGCAATACCTTCCTGGGACGGTTCCGCCCCTGCATCCTGGGGACGAATACCATGCTTCCGGGGGTCCGCACCAGGCGTTTCGGCCCCCGTACCGGCCTTTTTCGCCCCGGCACCGGTCCTTCTGGGCGCCGGGCCCAGCGTCGAGACGTCTGCACCACGCTTCGAGTGCCCTGTACCGTGAGTCCCGGTGTCCGTACCGCACGGGGGCACGTACCAGGGGGCGCGGCCGGGGAGCGACAGGGCCGGGGCACGGCGACCGCCGCCAGCGGAGCAGCAGAGAGAACGGCCGCGCCGCGCGGACAAGCCCCCGACCCTGACCCCAACATCCCTGTCATGAGCTGCCAAGCCTGGCCATCGACTGCGTCGGGAGGGTACGCGGCCTCGAGGAGCACGGTCAAGTGGTTTTCCAGCACGGCGAGGTGAGCGAATCAGGGCCCGCGGCCGACCGCCGGTCCGGACGGGCCGGTCCGGGCTTTGCCTCGAGACCCGGCTTGCGCTATGGGTTGGGCGATGGGGCCACACCCCGACGACCTGCACGGCCACGAGCTCGAGCTGCCGACTGCCGGCTCGTGCATGTGGCCGTGGCTCTGGCCCGATGGAAGAATCCACGTGGAGCGGTGTCGGGTCTCCGACCTGCGCGCGGGCGACATCGCCGTCTGGTTCAACGGCCGCAACATCGTCTCGCACCGCGTGGTCCAGCTGGACGGCGAGCGCTTCGTCACTCGGGGCGACAACAACGCGGGTCCCGATCCGGCGGCCGACGGCAACCAGCTCCTCGGCCGGGTGACCCGGTTCAGCTTCATGGGCTTCGGGTGGCGGCTCGACGGCCGCCTCGGTCGGGCCGCGGGACGGGCGGTCCTGGAGATCCCGTGGCTCCTCCCCGCCCTCCGCCGGGCCGTGGCGCCGCTGCGCCGCGCGGCGGGCCGCGCGGTGGAGATCGTATACACCGCGGGGCCGGTGCGGGGCGTGCGGCGGCAGCTGTCGCGGGGGCAGATCGCGCTCGCGGTCGAGCAGCGGCGCGGCCTCGGGCCGGTGCGGCTGCGGGCGCAGCGCGGCGCCACCGAGGTCGGCCGCGCCGAGGTGAGCCGCGACGGCATCCTCGGCGAGCTGTGGGTGCGAAACCTGTGGCGCGGCCTCGGCATCGGCCGCCACCTGCTGTGGGCCGCGGTCGAGGAGGCGCGCCAGCAGGACCTCGCCGAGGTGCGGGTCCTCGCCGCGCGGCTCGACCGCCGCTCGCGACGGCTGCTCGGAGCGGCCGGGTTCGTGCCGTCCCCGAACGGCGACATGGTGCGCGCGCTGCGGTAACGCCGTCCCCGCCGTCAGCCTACCAGTACATGCAGTCCCAGGCGTCCCAGGCGCAGTCGGGGCAGTCGCAGTAGTAGTCGTCGGCGAAGCCGCAGGGGTCGCTCTGGTCGCAGCACACGCCGGTCGAGCCGTCGCAGGTGCCGCCGCCGACCGCGCCGAGGGCGATGAGCCCACGGCCGGGCAGCGCCGGTCCGGTGCCTTGCGACGGGTAGGGTTGCATGCGTGCCTCCGGCGCGAGTGTAACGCGCCTGCTCCGCCGACGCCGCCCGCGCGAGCGCCGTGCGGTGTGCCTTACGTCTGCCCGCGCAGCGCCTCGGCCTGGAAGTGCGTGCGGAGCGCCTCGATGATGTCGTCGAGCGCGCCGTCGAGGATCGTCGGCAGGTTGTGCACCGTGAGCCCGATCCGGTGATCGGTGAGCCGGTCCTGCGGGAAGTTGTAGGTGCGGATCTTCTCGGAGCGGTCGCCGCTGCGGACCATGCTGCGGCGCGCCTCGGTGCGCTCGGCGTCCTGCTTCTCCTGCTCCATCTCCAGGAGCCGCGAGCGCAGGATCTTCATCGCCTTGGCCTTGTTCTTGTGCTGCGAGCGCTCGTCCATGCACAGGACCTGCAGGCCCGTCGGCTTGTGCGTCAGGCGCACGGCGCTGTCGGTGGTGTTCACCCCCTGGCCGCCGGGGCCGCTGGCGCGCTGCACCTGGACCTCGAGGTCCTTCTCGTCGATCCTGATGTCGACCTCCTCGGCCTCGGGGAGCACCGCCACCGTGGCCGCCGAGGTGTGGATGCGCCCCTGCGCCTCGGTCTCGGGCACACGCTGCACGCGGTGGACGCCGCTCTCGTACTTGAGGTGCGAGTAGACGTCCTTCCCCTCGATGAGCGCGATGACCTCCTTGAAGCCGCCGGCCGAGGCCTGCGAGGTGGTCAGCACCTCGACCTTCCAGCGCTTGCGCTCGGCGAAGCGCGCGTACATGCGGAAGAGGTCGGCGGCGAACAGGGCCGCCTCCTCGCCGCCCGTGCCGCTGCGGATCTCGAGGAGGATGTTCTTGGAGTCGTTGGGGTCGCGCGGCAGGAGGAGGACCTTGATGCGCTCCTCGAGCGCCGGCAGGCGCCCCTCGAGGTCGGCGTTCGTCTCCAGGGCGAGCGCGCGCATCTCGGGGTCGCGGGCCAGCTCGCGGTTGTCCTCGAGCTGCTTTCGGAGGTCGCGGTACTCGCGGTAGCGCTCCACCACCTCCGCCATGTCCGCGCTCTCCTTGGAGAGCTGGTGGAACTCGTTGCGCCTGGCGATGACGGCCGGGTCGGCGAGGAGCGTGGCCAGCTCCTCGGAGCGCGTCACGACGCCGTCGAGCTTGCTGAGCAGGAGGTCGTCAAGCATGGAGCGCCTCGGCGCTGCGGGCCGCGGGAGCGTGAAGGACCTCGTCGTAGCCGCGGAACGTCGTCAGGGCCCGGGTGAGGGTGGCGTCGCGCTCCGCGGTACGCGCGAGGGCGCGGCCCACCGCGCAGAGCGCGATCTCGAGCTGCGGCTCGTCCGGCTCGCGCGTGGTGAGCCGCTGCAGCCACAGGCCCGGCGCCACCAGCGTGCGCACGAGCGGGCTGCGCGGCCAGCGGCCGGCGAGCTTGATCAGCTCGTAGGCGATGCCGGCGACGGGGAGCATGAGCGGCAGCTTGATGAGGATCTTCACCAGGTGGTCGAGGATGGCGCCTTCCGCGATGCGGCCTTTCAGCGTCACGGCGAAGATCAGCACCGAGGCCAGGATGACGATCAGGAGGAAGGAGGTGCCGCAGCGCGGGTGGAAGCGCGAGTGCCCCTTCGCCGCCGCCACGGTCATCGGCTCGCCCGCCTCGTAGGTGGCGATCGCCTTGTGCTCGGCGCCGTGGTACTGGTAGACGCGCCGGATGTCCGGCAGGAGCGAGATGCCTGCCACGTAGGCGACGAGCACGCCGAGCTTGATGAGGCCGTCGACGAGGTGGAACGCCACGCTCTCGGGCTTGAAGCCCAGGAGCCAGGTGAGCAGGTGGGGGAGCACCACGAAGAAGGCCAGCACGAGCACGAGCGCGGTCCCCATCATGCGGGTGATGGCGCCCGCGCCCATCTCGTCCTTGCGCGGGATCGGCTTCCCCTCGGCCTTCGCCTTCAGGGCCTCGTCCTCCATCTGCACGTTGGCGGCGAAGCTGAGCGCCGACATCCCGTTGTGCAGGGTCTCCCACAGCACCACCGCCCCGCGGAGGAACGGCCAGCGCAGGAACTTCACCTTCTCCCAGATGGAGCGCCAGCGGTCCTCGCGCACGACGATGCTGCCGTCGGCTCTCCGGCAGGCCACGACGAAGCACGAGGGCGAGCGCATCATCACGCCCTCGATGACGGCTTGACCACCGACCTGGACGCGGGTCTCCTCGGGCCTGCTCACGGCGGGGATTGGCTCGCGGCGGGGCTACTCGGGCTTGGTGGGGATCGTGGTGCGGCCGTACTTGCGCTGGAAGCGCTCGACGCGGCCGGCGGTGTCCATCAGCTTCTGCTTGCCCGTGTAGAACGGGTGGCAGTTGGAGCAGATCTCCACCGCGAAGCTGCCGCGGGTGGAGTAGGTCTCGATGACGTTGCCGCAGGCGCAGGTGATCTTCGCCGGCTGGTACTCGGGGTGAACGCCCTTCTTCATGACATCCCTCGTTTCAGAGCGGTTGTTGATACACCCAACTGCGGCCGGATGCAAGCCTCAGGCCTTGCCGGCGGCGACCAGCCGGGCGAAGTGCTCGAAGCTGCGGTCGTAGGTGCGCTCGGCCGCGGCCGGGAAGAAGCACCCGGGCACCTCGTGGCTCCTCAGGTGGTACGCGACGCACTCGCAGCACAGCCCCTTGCGGGAGCACGGCTCGTAGGTGCAGGTGCACGTCTTCAGGTGGTCCTTCTGCTTGCAGTCCATGGCGGAGCGCCTACTGGCTCATCGAGTCGATGAACTCCTGATTCTGGTCGACCTTGCCCACCTTGTCCCGCAGGAACTCCATGGCGTCCACGACGTTGAGCGGGTGGAGCAGCTGGCGGAGGATCCACATGCGGTTGAGGATGCTCTCGGGGAGGAGCAGCTCCTCCTTGCGCGTGCCCGACTTGTTGATGTCGAGGCACGGGAAGATGCGCTTCTCCATGAGCTTGCGGTCGAGGTGGATCTCCGAGTTGCCGGTGCCCTTGAACTCCTCGAAGATGACCTCGTCCATGCGCGAGCCGGTGTCGACGAGGGCGGTGGCGATGATGGTGAGCGAGCCCCCCTCCTCGAGGTTGCGGGCCGCGCCGAAGAAGCGCTTCGGCTTGTGGAGCGCGTTGGAGTCGACGCCGCCGGAGAGGATCTTGCCCGACGGCGGCACCACGGTGTTGTAGGCGCGCGCGAGGCGGGTGATCGAGTCGAGCAGGATGACGACGTCCTTCTTGTGCTCGCAGAGGCGCTTGGCCTTCTCGATGACCATCTCGGCGACCTGCACGTGGCGGGCGGCCGGCTCGTCGAAGGTCGAGGAGATGACCTCCCCCACGACCGAGCGCGCCATGTCGGTGACCTCCTCGGGCCGCTCGTCGATGAGCAGCACGATGAGGACCGCGTCCTTGTGGTTGGCGGCCACGGAGTGCGCGATGTCCTGCAGCAGCACCGTCTTGCCCGCGCGCGGCGGCGATACGATGAGGCACCGCTGCCCCTTGCCGATCGGGCAGAGCATGTCGACGATGCGCGTCGACAGGTTCTTCGGGTCGAACTCGAGGTTGTACTTCTTGTTCGGGTAGAGCGGGGTCAGGTTGTCGAAGAGGATCTTGTCCCGCTGCTGGTCCGGGGTCTCGCTGTTGACGCGCTCGACCTTGAGCAGGGCGAAGTACCGCTCGGAGTCCTTGGGCGGCCGGATCTGCCCCTCGACGGTGTCGCCCGTGCGCAGGTTGAAGCGGCGGATCTGCGACGGGGAGACGTAGATGTCGTCGGGCCCGGGCAGGTAGTTGTAGTCGGGAGCGCGGAGGAAGCCGAAGCCGTCGGGGAGGGTCTCGAGCACGCCGTCGCCGTAGATCTCGCCCTTCTTGTCGGACTGGGCGTTGAGCAGGGCGAAGATGAGCTCCTGGCGGCGCATCGCGGAGGCGCCCTCGATGCCGAACTCATTCGCCATGTGCGTGAGGTCCTTGATGTTCTTGCGCTTCAGGTCGCTCAGGTTCATGACGGCTCCAGGTTCTGTGGCGCGGGGGGCGGCGGCCGCAAGGCGGCCACCGTCCCGGCCTGGCCCGCGACAAGGCGCACGGGCCGGTGGGTGATCTCCTGCGCCGGGCGGCACAGGAGCATTGTGCAGACGGCGCGACGGACTCCCGTCGCGGCGGAGTTGGGATCGACGAACACGTCTTTGGTGGAATTCGAAGAGTTCTGGTCGCGGGCAGCCCAGGCTGCTTCCGGCGAGCTACGTGCCAACGTCTACTTGCGAAGGCGCTGGTTGTCAAGAGATTTCTGATGGATGGCCGCCGCGCCGCCCCGTGCCTCGCTCCCTTTGATGCGCGGCGCGGAGGGACCGATGCCGCCTTCGGGCACGGGAAGGAGACGGGGCCGCCGGCGTACCACCGGCCATGACGGCCGCCCCCGGCCCCGCTTGCCCGACGACGCCCGCTTCGGTAGACTCCGACAGTGGTGCGCACGGGCCTGGCGCAGGAGCCGACTCCCGCCGGGCGGCCGAGGATCACGGGCCCGGGGCTCTGCCCAGCGCGCGACAGCTGCTCGACGTTTGGCAGGAGCGAGGGTCCGCGATGACGCAGACGACACGCCCCGGGATGCCGCAGGCCCGGACGCCTTCGGATCAGCCGGAGGCCGCCGTCGGGCAGCCGGCCGCCGCGCCGGGTGCCCCGGTGATGCCTCCGGCACCGCAGCAGTGGCCGGCACCGCTGCCGAGCGGAGGCTGGGGGGTCCAGCCGCCGGCCGGGCCGTGGGGGAACGGGCCCGCGCCGGGCTTCCAGCCGCCGCCCGGCTACCCGGCGCCGACGGCGCCGCGCGGGGTCCAGCCGCCGGCC
>JACRCY010000273.1 GCA_016218785.1 Deltaproteobacteria bacterium | reverse complement strand
TTGCCACCCAGCGGCCCCGGGTCGTGCCGCCCGCCCCACCGCAAGCGCGCGGGCACCCGCCAAGCCTGGAGCGTCCTCCAGCGAACCGCCCGTGGCGGGCGGCTGAACAGGGCTCCTCCGGTTAAACGGATACCCCCTATCATGATTATCCAAAGTGGCACTTCAGGCCATCATGCGCGTCCCCGACGCCGAGGGAGAGCCGACCGCCATCATCGAGCCGGGGGATCAGTGCCCCCCGCCCGCCGCCGCTGACTCGTCGCGGTCCCTCGCTCGCTCCCAACGCCCGTCAGTCGCCGTCGCTCGGGCCCTGCTCGGCAAGCGCCTCAGATAGCGACAGGGTGAGAACGCCTGTCTTCGCGTGGATCTGCTTTCGGGCCCGCAGCAGTCCCGCATCCTCGGTGATGACGATCCTGTCGTGAGCGGCCGCGGCCAGGTAGAGGTGCGGGTCGTCGTCGAGGTTGCCGGTGAACAGGCGGCGCAGAACATCGGCGTCGAGAGTCTTGGCGGTCGCCTCCATTCTCGAGGCATTGACGTTCCGCAGCTTGTCCGCCTCCTCCAGCCGCTGGAACAGGCGTATCTGCGGCATCGGTGGGAGGCCAGCCGCCCGCAGGTGCGGCCGTGACTCCCTGGCCTGGTCAGGGGAGAAGACCACGCGAGCGCAGACGCCGATCACCCCCGCGATCAGCCGGCGCTCGGGTCCGTCCTCGTCCCGCTGCTCCTGCCTGGCGGCCCGGACCAGGAGGTGGGTGTCGATGACGAGCCTACTGCCGCTCTTCAGGCAGTCCGTCATGCCACTCGTCCGCCAGCTCCTGCTCGACCTTGGCGAAGCTCTTGACCCAGCCCTCGAGATACCCGCGGTCGGTCACGCGGATCCGCTCGGCCCCTACCTCCTCGCCATCACGCTCGAGGTGCCAGACTGCGACCTGGTCCGGCAGGAGTTGCCCGCGTCGCACCGCGTTTCCCAGGGCCGCCACGAGAACCTCGCTGTGCGTGGTGGCGAGCACCTGGTGGCCCGCGTGCACGGAGTCCGCGAACAGCTCCGGCAGGAGCTTCTCGAATGCCGGGTGCAGGTCGTTCTCGGGCTCCTCGAGGAGAATGGTCGATCCGGGCGGGGCCAGCAGCTGAGCGGTCAGCATCAGTCCCTGGAGTGAACCCGAGGCCGCGTCACCCAGCTCGAGCGTGGTCCCGCGGTCCGTGTACTTCACCTTGAGCTGCTTCTCGCCTGCCCAACCTGGCACCATGCCCGCCAGTCCGAAGCGTTCGGCCCAGGTCACCAGCTTCGCGAACAACTCCGGCCGGGACTTCGCCTGGAGACCCGCGAGCAGGCGAATGGTCTGTTCGCCGTGCTGGCCGACGAAACGGACCTCCGGACCAATCTGGTCCTCCATGAGCTCTACGCCGCGCACGGCGGAGAGGTAGTGAACCTCTGCCAGGCACCGCTCGATGAGGTCGACGGTTCTTTCCACGACACCCAGGAGGCCGACCTCAGGCTCGGCGGGGCCGAAGTTGAAGCTGAGTGGGACAAACAGCTCGGGCGCGAGCACGCGGTCCGGTTGGCCGTGCCAGTGCGCGGTGAGGTCCTGGCCCGCCAACGTCAGGGACCGCTCGACGCGCAGAATCCCCCGGGGTGACTCTTCCGTCTCTTGCCGCGCCGCAAGGATCTCGGTCGAGTCGAGGGAGAGAGCGTGGGCCCATTCCTTGCGCGGTCCCCCGCGTCCACCACGACGCCAGCGGTAGCTGACGCGCCGGGGAGGCCACTGCGAGGACGTCAGGCCCGCCGGTGGCGGGGAGCCCGCGAAGCCCACCGCCCGCCAGTCCGTGTTTGCCGGCTCCAGCTCGAAGCCCACCGAGACCACGCGATCAGCCAGCTTGCCGTGAACGATGACCCGGTAGGCTTCGTTCTGGTCGCTGGCCGGCGCCGGCGGGAAACTGACCTTGCTCCCGCCAAGCACGAGGTCTCGGTAACGACGCTCCTCGATGGCGCTCTGGGCCGTGAGCGCGAGCGCCTGCAGGAGGCTCGACTTCCCGGTACCGTTCTCGCCCACGAACACGGTGACGGGGGCGAGGTCGATGTCGAGTCCCCGCTCGCCGATGGCCCTGAAGTTCTGGACGGAGAGCTTCGTGAACATCGCACCTCTCCTGTGTGGGATGCTAGGTGGCAATGCCCCCCGCAGTCAAATCGACGGAACGGGACGCTGCCTGGCGCCACGGAGGCGGATCCGCCGCGCTACGACGTCGTCCCCAGGAGCTGCTCGACCAGGCGATAGACCCGCGTGCCGGGGTTCGCCGGCCAAGGTGCCCGCGGATCCGTGTCCAGGGCACTGCTGCGCGAGATGGCGGCCTCCACCTGCTCGCGGCCAATGCCGCTCAGCGCCTCGTGCGTATCCCGCCGGCATTGGTCGGCGCGCAACGGCGCGTCTGCCTCGACGTCCCTGAAGTGCAGGAGCAGCCACAGCTCGAAGCCGGGGTTGCTCACCGCAACGTCGTAGTGCCGGCCGCGGGCGCGCTCGACCGCCTCGTGGAGCTGCGCGTCCGGCCAGCGGTCGCGATCGAAGACGAGCCAGTGCTGGTCTTGCGGCGCCCGGGTGCACGCGTACACCTCGCGCTCGAGGTTGTCGAGCACGTGCTTCGGTGCCGACTTGCCGTCCTCGCTCGGGATCACGACAACCCGGACGCGACTCCGACTGATCACCCGCCGGTCCTTCAGGCCCCGGAAGTAGGCCGGCTCGTCCTTGGCGCCCTCCGTGGCGACGAAGAAGAGAGCAGCGTCGCGGTGCTGCTCCGGTTCAAGCAGCCTGCGCCGATCAATGGGCATCGCGAGGCCCTCGATCACCCAGGAAGGGCACGGCCCCGAAGCGACCGTCCAGGTAGCCCCTTCCGAGTTGCCCCTTGAGGTGCTCGAGCTGCTCGCCCTTGAATTCTGCCAGCGAGTAGAGGTGAGACGCGCCACCGGCATCCTTCTCGACGAACCAGACTCCTTCGCGTGCCAGGGGCGCCTGTTCCAGCAGGGACGCGTCGTGGGTCGCGAACACGAGTTGCACGTGATCGAGAGCGCCTTCTTGCCGTTCCACCAGGCGCTGGATGAAGAGCCGGGTCAGGAGCGGGTGCAGGCTGCGCTCCAGCTCATCAATAACGAGCACCATAGAGTCGGCCTGGTCCTTCGGCCTGAGGCGCGCATAGAGGAGCGGCGCAAGGTGCAGGAATCTTCGGGTCCCGTGAGACTCCACCTCCCACTCCAGTTCCACCCGCGCGCCTTCGGCGGCCAGGTGCTCCAGGCTGATCCTGACAGCCTGCGGTCCGCCATCCGGCTCGCTCAGGTCGAGCGACTCGCCGTCCGAGAGCCCCAGATCCAGGGTTCCTCGTTTCACCGCCTCTACGTCCTCGCTCGACACCTCCAATGGCTCGCGCGTGGCACGGACGCCGACGATGCCCGTGTCAGCGAGGCGCAGCAGGTCGCCTGCGAATGCTCTGAGCTCCGCCTCCCGCTCGAGCCGCAATGGGAGCTTTGCGGGCCTGGCCCCAGGGCCGAGGACGGTGAGGGAACGCCGGAACCAGTCGATCACCGGGGAGAGCTCGTGCACGTTCCGTTCGGCAGCCTCGCAAAGGAAGAGCTGGTTGGGCCGCGTGCCCTGCGCCACGAACCGGATGAACTGCTGCCGTTCCGCATCTCCCCCGAGCACCGGCGCGGGAACGATCTCGGCCGGCGTTCGTTCGAAGAGCAACTCCTCGCGCCCTTGCGCATCGACCCGTGACAGGCGCTCTTCCTCGACCGCCTGCAAGGTGACGGCGAACGCGTAGGTGTGGTGCGTTCCTCCGCAGAAGAAGTCGACCTGGAAGCGAGACGGCCGACTGGCGCTGCTGGCGTCGAGCCTGAAGGGGAAGAAGGTCGCAGCTATTGGCTCGTCCGGGCGCGTGCCATGCAGTACGAGCCCCTTGACGAACCGGAATGCGTCGACGAGGTTTGACTTGCCGGCGGCGTTGGCGCCGTACAGGGCCGCGCACTTGACGAGCCGCGTGTCGTCCAGGGTCACGTAGCGCGCGTCGGCGCTTCCGGCTTCCGGGCCCGTCGCGAGCATCGTGAGCACGGCCCGGTCGCGAAAGGACGCGAAGTTCTCGACGGAGAACTGAATCAGCATGTCGCCTCCGTGCTGCGGCTCACGGTCACATCCTCGCACGTAGCCAGGCGCAGGGCCAGCGTCAAACCCGCACCGCTACGCGTGGTCTTCGAGCAGCTCGCCCACCGCTGCCTCGATGTCCCTGCCGAGGTCGCTGGCAGCGAGTCGTTCGCGCACGAAGCGCCCCTGCTTCTCGAAGCGGGTCTTGGGCAGGTCGAGGGCAGCCACGAAGGTTTCGGCCCGCGAGTTGCGCCTCGGCGTCCTCGCGGACGTTGCCCGTGCGGAGGTCGCGTTTCACCTCGAACACGCACAGACCGGCCTCGACGTCGATCCGGAAACGCTTGCCGGTTGGCTGCTCCAGGACGATGTCCTTGAGGTGCCCTTCCTCAAGCTCCAGCGGTGCCGCCAGAAGCAGGGCGTGCAGCAGCCCTTGAACCGTAGCCTCCGTGCGAGTCGGGCTGCGGTCCGCGAGCTTGCGGGCAAGGTCAGTGATGAGATCGGCGATGGAATCAGCCACGATGACCTCGCGAGCTCCGACAGGTCCGTTCCCGACCGCAGACGCGGCACGTCCACGGCATACCTGCCGAGTGTAGGGGAACCGCCTGGGCCTTGCCACTTCTTGCCCGCTCGCGTGGATCGCCCGCCAGCCCGGGCGGGCCGGTTGCTGGACCCTCCTCACGAACCGACGAATTCGCTCACGGCGGCGCCGGTCCTGGTGTATGCTCATCCTCGTTCTTGCCCGCCCACAGGAGGAACCGCATGCGAGGACTGACACTCGGCGACGTGAAGCTCGGCATCCATGACCTGCTGGACAAGCGCCGCCCGACCCTCATCAGCACCAGCATCGGCAAGACCTACGCGCCCATGCTGGACCAGAAGCAGGCCGAGATCGACGCGCTGCCCGCTTCCGCCATCGCGGGCGAGACGCCGCTCGCCCGCGAGCTCCTGGCGACGGATGGACTGCACGACGGGTTCGGCTACTCGATCTACTACCTGTCGCGCGCCTACGAGGAGCTGCCGGAAGCGACCCCGGCCCTCAAGGCGGCGGCCGTGCGGCTGCGCGAGGCCTTGGTGCCGCGCCTCGGCGAGCTGCGCCGGACCTACCCGGACGAGGCCGCGGCCGCCATGGTCCGTCACGCCGAGCTCCCCAAGTACGAGGCGGATCTCAAGCAGTTCCCGGTGGCCGGCGGCAAGACGCTCCTCGACTGGGCCACGGCCTACGTCGGCCATGGCGAGCACCTGCACGAGCTGTTGACCGCCCGGGCCGATGCGACCGCCGCCCCCGATGGCAAGACCCGCGCCGAGGCGGCCCGCCTGCGCTCCTCGACCATCGGTCTGCTGGGGCGCCTGCGCGAGGCCCTGAAGGACGAGGTTGCGGCGGACCAGAGCCTGCCGCGGGATCTCGATACCAAGCTATTCGGGTACTTCGACGAGCTTCAGGCAATCCGTCAGCGCTGACGCGCCGGCATGGTCCGATCAGCCCCGGGACGTGCCGGGCCACGTCCCGGGCTGGTCCGATCAGCCCCCGGGCGTCGCGCGCCACGACCCGGGGTGGTCCGATCAGCCCCCGGGCATCGCGCGCCACGCCAGGGGCTGGTGCCCGCAGGCGGGGGCCGTCTACGGCCGCGTCTGAGTCTGTTCAGCCTGCGCGCGCGCCGCGTGTCGCAACGCCCTCGCGTCGCTCCCTCCCGGTGCAAGCTGCTCGAGTCGGTCGGCCACGGCCAACGCCCGCTCGCAGGCGGCCTGAGCGGCAGCCAGCTCGCCCCGCTTGGCCCGCACATCGCCGGCACTCAGCAGCGACACGCCGAGGTCGCGCAGCGCCTCCGGCGTCTCGCCGAAGTCGCGCACCACGCGCTCGCGGATCTCCAGGCTGCGCTCGAAGGCCCGGCCGGCCGCCTCCAGGTCGCGCTGTGCGAGCCGCAGGGCGCCGAGCTTGTTCAGCGACACGCCGAGGTCGCGCAGCGCCACCGGCGTCTCGCCGAACTCGCGCACCACGCGCTCGCGGATCTCCAGGCTGCGCTCGAAGGCCCGGCCGGCCGCGTCCAGGTCGCGCTGTGCGAGCCGCAGGGCGCCGAGCTTGTTCAGCGACACGCCGAGGTCGCGCAGCGCCACCGGCGTCTCGCCGAACTCGCGCACCACG
>JACRCY010000267.1 GCA_016218785.1 Deltaproteobacteria bacterium | reverse complement strand
GGGCGCGGCCGTGGGCAGCGCGACCGGCAGGGGCCCGGCCGGGGGCGGCGCGGCGGGCGGGGGCGCCAGGGGCGTGAGCTTGACGATGCCCAAGGGCGGCAACACCGGCGCCGGCGCAGCCGGCGGCGGCGCGACCGGCGGCGCCGCACCCGGCGGCGCCACCGCCGCCCCCCGCAACGTCATCCGGCGAACCTCGACCTCCACCTCGGTCGACGGTTCGTCGCCGACGGGGGTGCCGTCGGGGGGGCAGAAGCGGGCGCCCGGCTCGAGCGTGGCGCCGCAGGTGGGGCAGGTCAGCATGGCACCTGGCGGAAGGCTAACAGCGCCGGGGACGGGGGTCAAAGGAGCGGGCCCGCCGGACCCCGGCGGGCGTGGCGCTACGGCTGGGGCAGCTCGGGATCGGTGAGCGAGCGGTCGAAGGTGGATGTCAGCTGGCGCAGGATACCCACGTTGTCGACGTGCTTGCGGAGCGCCGCCACCGCGCCCGGGTTCGCCGGGTCGGGCTGCGGGCGGCCGTTCGCGTCGAGCACGAGCTTGGGCGTGCCGTCCGCGTTGAGCACGGGCTGGCCGAAGCCGTCGCGCTCGACGAGGTAGGCGAGGACCAGCAGCTGGTTCGCCCACTCGAGCATGCGGGCGCCCACGCCCCGCTGCACGTCGCGGCCGAACACCTGCTCGCGCCCCACGGCATGGGCGCGGTAGGTCAAGCCGCTCTCCGGGTCGCGGTAGGTGTAGGTCTCGGCCGGCGGCCACTCCACCTGGTCGGCGGCGAGCACCGTGATGCGGGCCTCGTTGATCCAGCCGAGGGACCAGTTGGTGGGGAAGAACATCGCGCCCCACACCATCGCGTAGAGCTGCTCGTTCCACGAGTAGTTCGGATCGGCGAGGAGGGCGTTGGCCGGCCGCGGGCCCAGCGAGGTACGGTCGTACCAGGTCGGGTAGCGGAGCGTGCCGAGGGGAGTGTCGTCGGGGTTCGACGGGACCACGACCCAGGGGGAGTAGACGTCGTAGGCGCCGGTGAAGAGGTTGGCGTAGAGCCGCCGCACCTGCTCCGGGAAGACGGTGGCGAAGTTGACGTTCTTGTAGCGCCCGTCGGTGAAGTCCTCCTTCGAGTTGGAGATGAAGAAGTCGAAGGCCTCGGCCAGGTAGTAGGTGGCCCACACCTTCTCGTAGTAGGTGCCCACCTGGGTCTGATAGTCGCTCCACCAGTACCCCTGGGAGTAGTCGTAGTCGTTGTGGACGTAGCGACCGTCGCCGAGCGCCACGCGGAAGTCGTAGAGCCATACGTCGGGCAGCGGCGCCCAATCGGCGCTGTAGAGCGGCGTGCTCACGCCGAGGGGCTGGGCGGTGCCGCAGACGTCGGCCGGGCAGTAGTAGCCGGGCTCGGGCCGCGTCAGGATGCGCGCGAAGAGCTCGAGCGCGACCGTGGCGCCCATGCTCAGCGGGCCGTAGTAGCCGTCCTGCAGGAAGTCGCTGGTCGGCTGCGTCGGGTCGCCGTCGAGAACCGCGCCGAAGGCGTAGGTCTTGGCGATGAGCTGGATGGCGTCGAGGTAGTGCGCCTGGATGCGCTCGATGGTGTCCCACGAGGTGAACATCACCCGGTTGCGGCGGAAGCCGTCGAGGAGGTAGCGGTTCTCGTAGGCCATCTCGAGGAACTTGATCTGCTCGTAGGCGTCGGCGCCCGCGTCGTAGGTGAAGGAGGGCACGTTGCCGGTGTCGGCGTACTCGTCGGAGGAGAAGAGGTAGCCGCGCCGCACGCGCCCCCGCGGGTCGACGGCCCGGGGGTTCACCGCCCAGGAGAAGACGGCGTAGTCCGGGTCGGGCGCGAAGTCCCGCATGTCCCGGTAGTCGACCACGTCCATGGGCAGCTCCTGGCACTTGTGTCCCAGGATCGCGTCGGGCGCGTCGGAGGCGGTGCAGGACCGGAGCAGCCCGAACTCGTTCTGGTACTGGCTGTAGTGGATCCAGAGGTACGGGTCGGACGGGTCGATCGGCGGGAAGTAGTAGATGCCGAAGAGCCCGGGCTGGGTGGTGAAGGCGGTGAGCTTGTAGGCGACGTCCCGGTACGCGCTCCCGACGCCCACGGTGACGTCGGGGGAGCTCCACACGTCCACCACGCCGCCGTAGCCGAAGCGCATGGCGGCGCGGTCGAACTTGCCCAAGAGCAGGGTGTCGTGGTTCTGGTCCCCGGGGTAGTCCATCACGCTGGAGGTGGCGTACTTGTTGATGTTGTTCTCGACCTCCTCGTCGGTGAGCGGGTCGCGCCAGCGCGGCCCGATGCAGTCGGTCCCGTCGGTCGTGCCGGCCGGGCACGGCGCCGTCACGGCGGCGTTGCGGGTCCGGAGCTGCCAGTACTGACCGCGGTAGTTCAGCGCGTCGAAGGAGGCGGCGAAGTTGTGGCGCAGCCCCATGGAGTGACCCATCTCGTGCGCCAGGACCCCCTGGCTGTACTGCTGCCGCGCCCACCGCCAGAGCGCCTGCCGGTGCGCGTTCACGGCGCTCAGGTCGTTCGGATCGGGCGCCGGGAAGAGGCGCGCGGCCTCGCGGGCCATGCCGATGAGGTTGTCGGGCTCGACGTCCTCGAGCCGGCACGAGTGGCGCTGCGCCTGAGCGAGACGGCGGTTGCGCTGCTCGGCGCGCCGCACCGCGGGGTTGGAGCGGCCGAAGGGGGAGGCGTGCTTGATGGCCTCGGCCGACAGCGGCGTCGACGGGTCGAAGCCCGCCGCCTGGCCCAGGTCGGGCGACACCACGGTGGCCTCGAGGGCGCTGCCGCGCAGGGTGCGGAGCCGCTGCATCAGGCCGTCGTTGCCGGGTCCCAGCTTCCCGGACTCCACGAGCTTGGCGACCCGGTTGCGGTGCCGTACCGCCGGCGGCACCCGTTTGCCGCCGCGTCCGTCGCTCAGGCCCGTCAGGTACCTCTCGAGGACCTTCGGGTCGAAGGCCGCCTGGCGCGCGGCGACCTCCGCGGCGCTCATGGCCGTGCCCCTGGTGGCCGGCCCGCCCGGGCGGTTCGCCTGCACCCAGTCGCTCACGTTCCTGCCGGTGATGAACTGGTCGGGATCGATCCAGCCGTTCAGCAGGCCGACCAGGTCGACGAGCGTCGAGGCGTAGCGGTCGAGGGCGGCGCCCCACTGGTTGACGCTGCCGGCGATCTTCTCGCCGGTAAGCGGATCCTCGGCGTCCATGTAGATGCCCCACGGGGCCATCTGCTGGGGCTCGTTGATGATGTTGATGGAGTGGTAGCGCAGGTCACCCAGGCGTGGCGACGTGCCCGCCTCGCCGCACTCGGGGGCGTCCCCGAGGCCCGGGTCGACGGGGTTGTGGCACAGGACGAAGAGCTTCGGCACCTCCGCGGGGCTGCCGCGGCCGAGCGGCGGGATGTAGTCGTCGGCCCAAGGTGAAGGCCACCCCATCTGCGCTTCGCACCCCTCCTCACCGGTGCGGCGGCACTCGGCGAGCCGGCCCGCCACGATGCCGACGCGGATGGCGTCGCTCCAGCCGTCGAGCGCGGCGGCCGCGCCCGCGAACAGCTCCTCGGGGAAGCCGCGGTTCACGTGCCACGGGATGGTGCGCACCTGCCGGTCGCGCAGCGGGATGGTGCACTCGCCGCGGAAGATGTCGCAGCGCGAGCCGCGGCCCACCACCGCGCACTCGTCCTCGGTGCCGTCCCCGTCCTCGTCGCGGTTCGGGCTCTTGCCGGTCGGCGTGGTCGCGGGGGTGTTGCAGGGGACGACGGGGTCGGGGTGGGATCGCTCGTACAGGTTCCAGCGCGTGGCGAAGCGGTGCCATTTCTCGTCCACCACGCCGTAGCGGCGGTCGTAGCCGAACCGGTCCATGGTGAACCAGCCGAACATGTCCATGCGCGTGCCGTCCCAGTGGAGCGGCTCGAAGTCGTTGTCGACCACCTTGAGGAAGGCGGTGCGCAGCGTGATCTCGCTCGGG
Organism: Deltaproteobacteria bacterium; assembly: GCA_016218785.1. Taxonomy (GTDB): domain Bacteria; phylum Myxococcota_A; class Polyangia; order JACRCY01; family JACRCY01; genus JACRCY01. The sequence continues at coordinate 10,016 of JACRCY010000267.1, read as the reverse complement.
TTGCAGTTGTCGAGCGGAAAGCGCCCGTACTCCCAGCAGGCCGGGTAGTCGCCCCACTCGGGGTCGCTGATGATCTGGGGCGAGGCCCACGCCTTGTGGGTGATGTCGAAGTAGCCGCGCTCGAGGTCGAAGACCGGCGCGTCGGGGCTGTTGGGGTCGGCGACGTAGTAGGCAATCGGGTCTAACTTGACGCCGTACCAGATGCCCAGCTGCGACAGGCTGTCGAGGTCGTAGGCGTCCGTGATGAGGTTCCTGGACCAGTCGATGCGGAAGTACTCGCGTTGGTACCAGGGGCGGTCGGTGTCGTTCTCGACGATCACGTTGAGCGGCTCGCCGGTGGTGGGGTTGTAGTCGCGCTTGATGTCGAAGTGCTTCTCGATGGTGAAGGCGGCCACCGCCTGGCCGTCCGGGGTGCGGCGCACCCCCTTGTAGTCGGTGTCCTGGACCAGCTCGTACGTGAGCCGGGCGATGAGGAGCTTCTCCGTGATGTCCCACCGGATGCGGGAGGTGGGCTCCGAGTCGGAGCTGGTGAAGAGCCCGTCGGAGCCGGCACCCGCCGCCACGTCGACCACCGAGGTGCGCATGTAGAACTCGGGGTCGTCGCCCGGGTCGTCGATGGCGCCCACGAACACGGACTTGGCGAGGGCGTTGGCCTGGACGCGGGAGATGGGCGGGCGCTGCTCGGCGCACGCGGCGGCGAGGCCAGCCGCAAGGGCGAAGCTGACGAGGAGCGTGAGCTGGCGGCGGCGAGAACGCATGACTGACCTCCGGATGCGCGGGACGCTACACCCGAGGGCGGCTGGCGGGCAAGCGCCGGGGCGGGTGGCCCCAGGGCGGGTAGCCCGGCTAGCGCAAGCCGAGCAACTCGTCGTCCAGGCGGGCCTGGCGGTGGGACGTGAAGTGCTGGAAGCTCGTGCGCAGCTGCTCCGCCAGATCCTCGATCGGCCCGAGGCTGCCGCGCGCCTGCAACTCGCGGACGAGGTCGGAGCACAGGTGGCGGAGGCACTGGCTCGGCCGGTGGGCCGGGGCGAGCACGCACCCCGTCGGCCCGCGGAAGGCGCACCCGGCCAGCTCGCCGCTGGCGGCGGGCAGATCGCCGGGGGAGGTGCCGCCGAGGCGTAGCGCGGCCAGCTCCTCGTCGGGGAAGATCTCGGCGGTGGTCGCGCCGCAGCAGAAACCGCCCGGGTAGGCGCCGTGCGGCCGGGGGCGGCCGACGGCGCAGGTGGCGCACCGCCTGAGGCTCCCGAAGGCGCGGGCCGCCTCCTCCCGCAGCCAGCGGAGCTGCCGCGCGGTGTCGAGCTCGGCCTGGCCGACGCGCGCGGGGGGGGCTTGAGCCAGCAGGCGACGGCGCACGTCGAGCACCTCGTCGGCCCGGGCCCGCTGGTGGCGGAGGCGGTCGACGAGGTACCGACCGAGGAGGAGGGGGGAGGGGAGCGGCATGGCCGCGTGGCCCTAGCCGACGACGCTGCTCACGATGGCGCGCGCCTCGTCCTGGATCCGGCGCAGGTGGTCCACGCCCCGGAACGACTCGGCGTAGATCTTGTACACGTCCTCGGTTCCCGACGGCCGCGCCGCGAACCAGCCGTTCTCCGTCACCACCTTCAGGCCACCGATGTCGGCGTCGTTGCCGGGCGCCCGGGTCAGCTTCGCGACGATCGCCTCGCCGGCCAGCTCCGCCGCCGGTACCTCGGCCGGGGAGAGCTGCTTCAGGCGCGCCTTCTGCGGGCCGGTCGCCGGGGCGTCGAGGCGCTCGTAGACCGGGTCACCGAAGCGGCGCGTGAGGTCGCGGTAGGTCTCGGCCGGGTCGTGGCCGAGGGTGGCGGTCATCTCGGCGGCCAGGAGGTCGAGGATGATGCCGTCCTTGTCGGTGGTCCAGACGGCGCCCTGGCGGTCGACGAAGGAGGCGCCGGCGCTCTCCTCGCCCGCGAAGCCGAAGGCGCCCGAGATGAGCCCCGCGACGAACCACTTGAAGCCCACCGGCACCTCGACCACGCGGCGGCCGAGGTGCGCGGCCACGCGGTCGACCATGCTGCTGGAGACGAGGGTCTTGCCCACCGCGGCCGCGGCGGTCCAGTCGGGGCGGTGCTGGAAGAGGTACCAGATGGCGGCGCACAGGTAGTGGTTGGGGTTCATCAGCCCGCTGCGGGTGACGATGCCGTGGCGGTCGTAGTCGGGGTCGTTGCCGAAGGCCACGGCGAAGCGGTCGCGCAGCCCGATGAGCCCCGCCATGGCGTGCGGCGACGAGCAGTCCATGCGGATGCGGCCATCCCAGTCGACCGTCATGAAGCCGAAGGTCGGGTCCACGGCGGGGTTGACGATGTCGAGGTCGAGGTGGTAGCGCTCGGCGATGGGGGCCCAGTAGCCGATGCCGGAGCCCCCCATCGGGTCCACGCCGATCTTCAGGCCGGCGGCGCGGATCGCGTCCAGGTCGACGACGCGGGCGAGGTCGGCCACGTACGCGCCCACGTAGTCGTGGCGCCGGGTGGTGTCGGCCGCCCTGGCCCGCTCGTAGGGGATGCGGCGCACCTCGCGGTTGCCGGCCGCGAGGATCTCGTTGGCGGTCCTCTCGATCCAGCCGGTGATGGCGGTGTCGGCGGGGCCCCCCTCGGGCGGGTCGTACTTGATGCCGCCGTCCTCCGGCGGGTTGTGCGACGGCGTGAGCACGACGCCGTCGGCGCGGCCCTGCTGCCGGTCGCGGTTGTGGACGAGGATCGCGTGCGAGACGACCGGCGTGGGCGTGTAGCCGTCGTCCTGGTCCACCATCACGGTGACCCCGTTGGCGGCGAGCACCTCGAGGGCGGTGACGGCGGCGGGCTCCGAGAGCGCGTGCGTGTCCTTGCCGAGGAAGAGCGGCCCGTCGATGCCGTGCACGGCACGATAGCGGCAGACGGCCTGGGTGACGGCCAGGATGTGCGCCTCGTTGAAGCTCTGCTTCAGCGACGAGCCGCGGTGGCCGGAGGTGCCGAACGCCACGCGGTGCTCGGCCCGCGCGGGGTCGGGGGCGAGCGCGTAGTAGCTGGCGACCAGGCGCGGCACGTTGGTGAGCAGCGAGCGGGGCGCCGGCTTGCCGGCCAGGGCATGGGTGGTCATGGGGGGATCCTTACGCTTGCGGGCACGTCGGGACAAGGGGCCGTCAGCGCCCGTCGCCGCGCGGCGTCGCCCTCCTTCTCGGGCCACCTCATCCGAGGGCGCGCCAGCCCGGGCCATCCCCCCGCGAACTTCTCTCGGGAGGAAGTTCGGCCAGGGATGGCTCTGGCCATCCCCCCGCGAACTTCTCTCGGGAGGAAGTTCTGACCGGGATGGCCCCCGGCGGCGTCAGCGCTTGGGGATGGGGTTGCCGAGGACGGGGACGGAGGGATCCTCGTAGTAGGCGCCGCGGCCCAGGCAGGGCTGGTCCCGGTAGATGCGCATCAGCCGCTCGCCGACGTCAAAGACGGCCGTGAGGAGCGTGGCGCCGCGGATCTCGCCCACGGGGTGGCGGCAGGGGGAGTAGGGGCGCCGCTCGTGGCTTGCCAGCACGCCCACGATCTGCTCCGGGGTCACCGCGGTCGGGTCGGGGAGCGACGCCTTCCACGCCGTCAGCACCTTCATGCGGCTAAGCGACGAGGTCCCCACGTACTGCTCGTCCTGCGGCTCGCCGGTCATGGCCGGATGCACGAGGTGGTTCGTGTGCAGGAACAGCCCCGTGATCTCGACGAGCGACTCGCGCGACGGCGTCACCTCGAGCGACACCACGCGCCGGTCACGCGTTGACGCGACGACGTGGTGGAACGCGTATGCGCGGTCCGGGTGGCGGGAGATGCGCAGCGCCTCGTCCACCGAGGCGGCCCCCATGGCCTCGCGGTCGAGGAAGTAGCGACCGACCCCGACCTTGACCTCCTTCGCGTGGATGAAGTTGGTCGTCATGAGCACGCCACGGTCGTTGATCCACGGCGCGTTGCCCGGGAGCACACCCGGGTACGAGGCGCACAGGTACGAGGGCTTGCCCGCCGGGCGGGCGCGCAGCATGAACATGCGGCCCAGGTACGCCGCGTGGCCGTCCTCATTGTGGCACACGAGCACGCGGCCGCCGTGGTTGAGCACGACCGTGCTGCAGCCGGACGACGCCTCGCAGGTGGCCCGCGGCTTCTGCGCCCGCAGGGCCTCGACCTCGGAGTTGAGGTTCAGCAGCAGAAGGTCGCGCAAGGGCACGCCGCTGCCTTCGGCGAGGCCGCGCAGGTCGTCCCAGGCCGTGGGCGTGTGCTTCTTGGCGGCCGCGATGAACGTCTCCTCGACCGTCTTCGGCAGCGAGTCGGCGAAGGTCTTGAGGTCCCGGAACCAGGCCGTGCGGTCCGCGAAGCCACCGCGGATCTCGGCGGCGAACCCCGCGCCCGCCGCTCGTCCGATCTCGTAGGGCGTGCCCGTGACCTCGAGGAGCGGCAAGCGGGTCGTGGTGCCCCACTCGAAGCGAGCGCCGTCCGCGGACGGGGCCGGCGTGCAGGGACTCGCGGTCGGCCCACACCCCGCGAGCAGGGCGCCCGTGCCGAGCGCCGCGCCGCGCAGGAAGTCGCGCCGCGAGAACGCGGCCCGGCCGTCACTGGTGGAGCGCACCGCTCAGCCGCTCTGCGGCGGCACGTCCGAGCCCGGGCCGCTGGCGTCCGCTTCTGGCGTGGCGGCGGGCTCCCCCTCGGGCGTGGCGCCAGGCTCGGCCTCGGTTGCCGCACCGCCGCTGTCCGGCGCGCCCGCCGCGCCCGGCGTGCCGCGCAGCGCGAGCATGGCGGTGCGGAAACGCTGCCAGACGCGATCAGATTCGACTTTCGGCACGGGGCCGATCGCCTTCCACTCCAACATCAGGCGGCGGGCCTCCTCGACATCGGGGACGCCGCCCTGGGCCGCGGTCTCGGCGCGCACGCAGAGCTCTTCCTTGTCGCCCAGGTTCTGCTCGCGCTCCTCGTCGAGCTGGTCGAAGCGGGCCTTGCGCCGCGCGAAGAAGTGGTTGCAGGCGGCGCGGAACTGCTTCCAGATCTCGTCCGCCGCGGCGCGCGGCGCGGGGGGGAGGGTCTTCCACTCGAGCTGCAGCGCCTTGAGCCGGGTCGAGGCGACGTTCCAGTCGGTGGAGTCCTTGAGCGACTCCGCCTCGTCGGCGATGGCCTGCCGCAGCCGGAGGGCTTCCTGTCGCTGCGGGTCGTCGGGCGCCACGGTGCCGTCGCGGCGGGTGAAGAAGTGGTCGCAGGCCGCGCGGAAACGCTTCCAGATGGCGTCGGAGTCGGCCTTGGGCACGGGCCCGACGGCCTTCCACTCCTCCTGCAGGTTCTTGATGAGGAGCGCGGTCTCGTCGAAGTCGGCGGACTCCTGGACCGCTTCGGCCCGGGCGCAGAGCTCCTCCTTGAGCTTGAGGTTCTGCTCCCGCTCCTCCTGGCGGCCGCTGGCGGCCCCGCGGAGGGCCCCGTGGACGAGGTCGCACGTGTGGCGGAAGCGGTTCCACAGCGCCTCGGACCGCTCGCGCGGCGCGCCGCCGAGCGCCTTCCACTCGGCCTGCAGCGCCTTGAGGTCGGCCGCGCCCTGCTTCAGGTCGGCGCCGGGGGTCTCCACGGTCTGGAGCAGCGCCTCGGCGCGCCCGCAGAGGGCCTCGAAGCGCGGCACGTTCGACCAGCGCTTCCACTCGTCGGCCTCGCGCAGCTCGCTCGACCTGATGCGCAGTTGGGCGCGTGATTTCTCGTAGCGGTCACGCACCTCGCTGCCGGCCGTCCGCGGCAGCGGCCCCGGGTCGCGGAAGACGTTTTGGGCCGTGCGCAGCGTCTCGTCGATCAGCTTCAGGTCGGTGCTCTCGAGCAGCGTCTCGAGCCGTACGCAGAGCTCCTCGAGGCGCTTGAGGTTGCGCTCCTCGTCGGCCTGCCGCTCCACCCGACGGCGCTCGCGCTCGGCGTCCCGCTCGGTCGTGACGCGCTCGCGCTCGGCGTCGCGCGTCGCCCGCTCGGCGTCGCGCGCCGCCCGCTCGGCGTCGCGCGCCGTCCGCTCGACCCGCTCCCGCTCGCGCTCGGCGGCCGCCGCGGACTTGCGCTGCTCCTGCTCCTTGCGCTCCTCGTCCTGACGCCGCTCCGCCGCCCCCGGCGCAGCGCGGCTCTTGGCAGCGTGCGCCTTGCGCGCGGCCTCCTCGGTGGCGCGCAGCTGCACGATCTGGTGCTTGCGCGCCTCCTCGGCGCGACGCTGCGCCGCCAGCGCGGCCTCGCGGGCCTGGCGGCGCTCCTCGGCCTCGGCCGGCTCCTCGTGGACCCTGGGCGGCGCCTTGCGCTCCTTGAGCGCGTCGGCCTTGCGGCGCGCGGCGGTGCGCACGGCCTTGTTGCTGGCGCCCTTGGCGACAGCCTCGAGGGCGGCGGCTTCGCCCAGGCGGTCGACTGCCTGGAGCGCCACCCCCTTGGTGGCGTCGCCGAGCGCCAGGTCGCGCAGCACGGCCGGCTCGTCGAGCTTGCGCCACGCCTCGGCCCGTACGGCGTCGTCGGCCGTCCCCTTCACGACGTCGGCGAGCGCGCGCTGATCGGTGAGCCGCTGCGCAGCGTCGAGACGCACCCGCGCCTGGGTCGCCTTCAGCGCGACGTCGGCGAGGGCGCGGGACGTCTGGATGCGCGCCACCGCCGCGAGCGCCTCCGACTCCTTGCCGCCGGCGAGCGCCGCCTCCATGGCGAGTTCGGCGAGCTTGTCCTGGGCCGCTCGGCGCACGCCCTCGTCAGCGTCGTCCTTGGCCACGGCCGCGAGCACTTCCGTGTCGAGCAGGCGCTTGATGGCGACCTTGCGCACGCGGTCGTCCGGGTCGCCCTGCGCCACCTGCGCGAGGATGGCGTCGTCGTCGAGCAGGCGCACGGCCCGGGCGCGCACCTCGGCGTCGCTGTGCTTCCACTTCGGTCGGAAGAGATCGAACAGGCCCATCGGGGGTCTCCACAGCCGCCGAGAGTCTAGCCCTGGAGGGCCGGATGGGCAATGCGCGAGGCGCGCCTAGGGGCACTGCTCGTTGGGTGCGCCGGGGGTGCCGGTGTCGCCGTCGGGGAGTAGGTGCGCGGTCGAGGTGCTGCACCAGTTCGTGAGGGTGTCGTTGTCCACCGAGCTGAAGTGATCGGGGTCGAGCTGCTTCGACTTGCCGACGGAGTCGAAGCTGGAGTTGTAGTTCACCCGGTCCACCACCACGAGGGGCGACAGCGGCACCTGCAGCACGACCTCGTCGCCGCTGTTGCCGAGGCTGAAGGACGCGTACTGGTAGTCGACCACGACCCCGCCGTTGGAGGCGTAGTTGGCGTTGAGGCCGAGCACCGCGAAACCGAGGGCCGGGACCCAGACGTCGTCCGTGATCACATGGGAGTCGGTGCCGTCGTCGCGCAGCGTCCAGCCGCGAAGGTTGACGGGGTACGCGGTGGTATTGAACACCTCGATCCACTCGCCCTGGGTGTCGGCGACGCCGCTCGGATCGATGAGCATCTCCGTCACGATGACGATGCCCGGCTCGATGCACGAGCCACCGTAGCAGCTCACGCCGACGCCGCAGGCGCGGCCGCAGTAGCCGCAGTTGACCTCGTCGTTGACCACGCAGGTGCCGGCGCAGCAGATCTGGCTCGACCCGCACTTGATGCCGCAGTCACCGCAGTTGTTGGGATCGGTCAGCGTGTCGTACCCCTCGTCGGTCTGGCCGTCGCAATCGTCGTCCTTGTGGTTGCACACCTCGACGCTCGGCGGGTTCGTGGCGCAGTGGTACTCGCACCCGTCGGTGCCGCCATTGAGGTCGTAGTACCCCGCCAGGCAGCCGACGATCTGACAGCCGCCGCTGACGCACGCCACCTGCGTGCCCGGCAGGGCGCAGCTGTGGTTGCACTCGCCGCAGTTCGCGGGGTCGTTGACGAAGTCGAAGGTCTCGTCGGTCTGGCCGTCGCAATCGTCGTCCTTGTCGTTGCAGACCTCGTCCTGCGGCGGCCACACCGGGCACTGGTACTCGCAGCCGTCCGCGTCACCGCCCGTGAGGTCGCGGTAGCCGGGGTCGCAGGCGCCCATGCGACACTGGCCGTTGACGCACAGGGCCTGCGCGTGCGGATAGCTGCAGGCGTGGCCGCAGGTGCCGCAGTTCTGCGGGTCGTTCAGCTTGTCGAAGGTCTCGTCGGTCTGGCCGTCGCAGTCGTCGTCCTGGTTGTTGCAGACCTCGGCCACGGGCGGCCAGACCTCGCAGGTGTGCTCGCAGCCGTTCCCGTCGCTCCGATCGAGGTTCGCGTACCCCGGCAGGCATGGCCCCATCACGCACGTCCGGTCGATGCACGTCGCCGTGGCGTGGGCGAACGCGCAGACCTTGGCGCAGGTGCCGCAGTGCTCAGGATCGGTGTCCAGGTCGACGCACGCGCCGCTGCAGTTGGTCGTCCCCGGAGGGCAGGTGAGCACGCAGGCGCCCGACGAACAGACCAGCCCCTGCACCAGGCAGTCGTTCCCGCAGACGCCGCAGTTGTGCGGGTCGGACTGGAGCGGGAAGTCCTCGTCGGTCTGGCCGTCGCAGTCGTCGTCGATGCTGTTGCACGCCTCGGCCACGGCCGGCCACACCGGGCACTGGTACTCGCAGCCATCGGCGTGCGTGCCGTTCACGTTGGCATAGCCGTCCGCGCAGCCGACGATGGTGCAGATCGCGTTGTCGCAGGTGGAGGTCGCGTGGAGGAGCTCGCAGCGGTGCCCGCAGTAGCCGCAGTTCTCCTCGTCGCTCGTCAGGTCGAATCCGTTGTCGACCACGCCATCGCAGTCGTCGTCGACGTTGTTGCAGGTCTCCGTCACCGACGGCCAGACCGGACACGCGTACTCGCACCCCGGGATGTCGGAGCGCAGGTCGCGCCAGCCATCCGGGCAGCCGTTGATGGTCCACGAGATCGGAATCTGGGTGGACGACGTCGCGGTCCCCTCGGTCGCGACGGCCACGTACATGGACGGGAGCGCGCGGTCGATGGCGCCGTTGAACCCGAGGCGGAGGTAGAGGTCGGGCGTGGACTGCTGCGGGCCGAGAAGGACCGGGAGGCTCGCGGCTACCTCGACGCCGCCCTCGAGCGTGAAGGCCTCGACGGTGAACAAGCTCGTGGGCACGGCCGGCGGCTCGGGCGCGGTGATCGCGGTCACGGTCAACAACGCGTTCCCCTCGTTGGCGTTCCGCAGGCGCGCCACGCGCGTGGCGCTGGTGCCGTAGTCGACGGCGCCGAAGTCGAAGGCCGGCGGGTCGGCGCAGTTGGTCGGCGGGGCCGCCAGGTCGACGCACGCCTCGAGCACCGGGAGGCCCTTGACCCAGCTCACGAGCGGGATCAGTGCCGCGGCGCGTGCCGGGTCGCTGGAGCCCACCAGCACGTAGCCGCGGTCCTCCTCGGAGTCGACGGGGATCAGGGTCACCGCCACGGTGGTCGACTCGCCCGGGGCGAGCGTCGCCGGGACGTCCGGGGCGGCGACGCTGAACTCGGCCAGGGCGTCGTCCTCGATCAGGCGCACCTCGTAGACCTCGAGGGGCACGTCGCCGACGCTGGTCAGGATCAGCTCGCGCGTGGTGGCCGCACTAGGGAGCGGGGCGCCGAAGTCGAGCGTCTCGGCGCTCAGCGCGAGCGCGGGCGTTCCGGTGGTGGGTGCCCCGGCGTCCAGGATCGTCACGCAGCGCAGGCCGGCGTCGCCGCGCAGGCACACCGAGCCTCCGGGGCAGTCCATGTCGTCGCGGCAGCCTTCCAGCTGCACGAGCGGCTGGCTCTCGCTGCACGCGGCGACCAGCCCGAGGATCGTGACCGTGACGGGAAAGAGATGGCGCATCATGGGACTCCCGGCGCGCGCGGCCGCGCCCCCCCGCAAGCAGCGCGTTGAGGCGACGTTAGCACGGTGGTGGCGCCATTGGTAGTGGCACCGCGCCGCCATAGATCCGCTCTAAGGACCGCCGACGGGTGCCGCTCTCGTTCTAGAAACGCGGGGGAGGCGCACAGTCGAGCCCCCAGTCGAGCCACGATCGAGCATCTGCACAGGAAACGCAGACCAGAACTCGCGAACAGAGAATC
>JACRCY010000266.1 GCA_016218785.1 Deltaproteobacteria bacterium | reverse complement strand
TGTCGCAGCGCCAGCCGAACAGGCGGCACGTGGCCCGCGCGATATCCTGGCGCGTCTGTCGCGGCCGGCTCGCGATCACGCGGCGGATCTGCCCGAGCTCCGACGGCCCAACGACGGTGCCGCGAAAAACGACCGGGCGCGCGTCCCGCGGGCGACGCTTCATGCCTCCGGTATGGCACAAACGCGCGGGCGGCGCCAGTCCCCAACCCTATCTACTTGAAAGCACGACGCCGAAAAGACTTTGCCGGGGCCCTGGCGGGACCCCGCCGCCGGCGCTAGCATACAGGCGCCATGAGCCTCTCGGTCGACGCCCTCGTCCGCGTGATGTCCGCCGCCCTCGCACCCGTCATCGTCATCTCGGGCGCCGGCCTGCTGCTCCTGTCCATGACCAATCGCTACGCCCGCATCATCGACCGCGCGCGCCACCTGTCGCGCGAGATCGAGACGGCCGGCCCGGCCGGCGCGGTGCGCCACGTGCAAGAGCAGCTTCAGGTGGTGTGGCGGCAGGCCAGGCTGCTGCGGCTCGCCATTCTCATGGGGGCGCTCTCCATCCTCATGGTCGCGTTGACGGTGCTCGTCGTCTTCGTCGAGGCGCTGGTCGGCGCCCAGCGCGACCTCTTCGCCGGGTGGCTGTTCGGCCTCGGGCTGATCGCGCTCGTCGTCTCGATGGGCGCCTTCCTCCGCGACATCACCGTGTCGTTGCGGGCCCTCAAGCTCGAGATCAGTCGCTCGGCGTGACGAGGCCCACCTCCGCTTCGCCGAGCTGCCCGTTCTCACCCGCGACCCCGCCGACCACCACGAGCGCCGCAACCGCGAAGCCTCGGTGTCGCGTCATCGCCCCCTCCCCCACGATCAGATGTCCAGGATCACCCGCGCCTGGAGCGCGCCCTCGGCGTCGGTCTCGACCGCGAGGCCGTGGAAGGTAGCCGCCTTGACCGGCACGTCGCCCACCGCGCGCACGCCGCGCGCGCGACAGCGCAGGCCTCCCTCGTCCGCCCGCTCGAACTCGAACTCGGTCAGCACCCGTCCCTCGGCGTCGGCACGGTAGACGAGCTCGTTGAGCCAGTCGACCAGCAACGCGGCCCGGTCGGCCGCCTGCAGCTCGATCACGACGGTCGTCGAGTCGGGCGTGCCGGCCTCGCCGCGCAGCAGCTCCACGGCGAGGGCCGCCCCGGCCTCCCGCAGCAGGCCCGGGAGGTCCGGGGCGCGCACGCACAACTCCAGCTCGCCCACGTGCTCCAGCACCTCGTGTGACGCGTCGATCCTCGCTCCAGGCTTCGCTCCAGGCTTCGCTCCAGGCTTCGCTCCAGGCATGGTCCCCTGTCGGCAGGCCGTCGGTGGCCAAGGTAGCCGCCACACGCACACGGGTCAACTCGCGCGACGGGAGCGCCCGCTGGCACGGGCACCGGCCGCTGACGGAAGTCTCGGATCCGCCAAGACCAGGGCATCGGTGTCACGATCAGGACGCGTTAGATTCTCGACAGTTACCCCCGAAACGACGCCGTCCCGACGGGTTAAGGCCATTCCCGCGGCGGTTGCGGGCAATGGCAAGGCGCTTGCTTCATGCCGCGCCGAGACCAGCAAGGAGTCGGCCAATGAAGACCCCCCTCACCGTCGTCGCCGTGGCCCTCGTGACGTGCCTGGCATTGCCTGCCGCGGCCCAGGTGCCGTCCGTGCAGGATCTCGAGGAGGACCCCGCCGAAGTGTTCCCGCCTCCGGCGCCGCTCCCCCTGCTGCCGCCCCCGCCCCCGCCGCCGCCGGCCGCGAGGCCCGCGCCCGCCACGGTGGTCGTGCCGGGCAACTCGGTCACCGTGACCTGCGTGACCCCGCCGTGCGCCGCGCAGCCCGCCGTGCGCATCGACCCGGCGCCGATCGCGCCGCTTCAGGTCAACCCGGTCCCGCTGAGCGCGCAGTACGGCATCCCGCTCGACTCCAACTGGCGCCGCATCCACAAGCTCGGCCTCGGCCTCGACATCATGGGCCCGGCCTACACCCTGGGCGTCAGCGCCCACTGGAACATCTCGTATCTGTTCGGGCTGTCGGCCACCTTCGGGTTCGTCGGGCCGCAAGTGATCACGCTGCAGGCGCGCATCATGCCGCTCGACGGCAAGTGGACCCCCTACGTGGCGGCGGGCGTGAGCTTCCTGCTCAACCCGGGCTTCGGCAAGGGCCAGACCGTCGCCGACTGCGCGCCCGACTACTACGGGGGCGGTTGCATGGACGTGAGCTCGGACCGCACCGGCGACGAGCTCCTCTTCAAGGGGCGCAACATCATCCCCAACGTCGAGGTCGGCGCGATGGTCATCACGCACCGCGGCTTCTCGGCCCAGCTCGGCGTAACGTTCTACATCAACGACAAGTACCAGGCAGCCTTCGACCTGCTGACCATCCCCTGGCCGAAGATCGGGCTCGCCTGGTACTTCTGACCCTGCCCCTACCCCTCGCCCTCAAGCACCCCGGCCGAGACGGACCCCTCGACCCGCCACGAGCGCTCCGCCCCCTCGGCGGTGACCAGGTACGCGGCGTAGGCGCCGCAGCGCCGACACGGCACGACCGCCATCCAGTTCCGGCCCCCGGTCGACCCGGGCCGCACCGCGGCGGCCCGCCCACAGGTGGGACAGCTCAGGTGCGGGCTCACGCTGCAATCTCCGGTCGACACGCTCCCCGCGGCCTCCACTCGCTATGATGCCGGGAGGCCGACGGCGGGATTCAACGCCGGAGCGTCGTTTCCCGGGGCCCTGGTCGCGGCGGCGTGGGGGAGGATCGCGAGGGGGAGGAATCGTCGCGGCAGCGACGCGAGCCGGCGCTACTGGCCCGGGCGGGCCAGGTGCATGAGCATGTCGTTGGCGGCCTTGATCTGGTCGGGGCCGAGCTTGGCGCCGCCCTTGGTGGCGCGGTCGAGCCACTTCTTGGCGTCCTCCTTGCGCCCCACCTGCGCGTACGCCATGCCCAGGTTGTAGATGGCGTCGTAGAGGTCCGGGTCGGACTTGATCGCCGCGTTGAACTCCTCGATCGCCTTGTCCGGCTGCTTGAGCTTCATGTACGCCGACCCGAGCGCGTTGCGCACGGCGCCGTCACCCTCGTTGGCGGTGCGGGCGTTGAGGAAGACCTTGAGCGCCTCCTGGTCGTAGTCCCACTCGAGGTACAGGTAGCCGAGCTTGAGGTACGCGAGCACGAAGCGTGGGTTCAGCTCGATGCACGCGCGGTACGCCTTGTCGGCCTCCTTCGGCTTGGCCTGCGTCTCGTAGATCGTCCCCATGCGGAAGTGCGCCTTGTAGGCGCGGGGGTCGACGCCGATGGCCGCCTGGTACTCCTTGAGGGCCTCGTCGAGCTTGCCCCCCTCCTGCAACGCGTTGCCGAGGTCGTAGCGGTAGACGGTGATCTTGGGCTTGAGCCGGCACGCCTCGCGGAACGCGGCGGCCGCGTCATCCCACTTCTTCATCTCCTGGTAGGTCTTGCCCAGGTTGTAGTGGGCCTTGTCGTTCGACGGGTCGGCGGTGGTCGCCGCCTTGAGCTCGCGGATCGCCGAGTCGAACGCCTTGGCGCGGAACAGCTCCACGCCCTTGTTCATGTACTCGATCGACCGCATGCGCCCGGGGTCACAGGTGAGATCGCAGGCCGGCAGCGACAGCGCAAGCAGCAGGCCGACAAGGCCGGTTCTCGATATCCAGGGACGCGGCCTCGGCCAAGCCTGCGGCCGCGTACTTCGCTCGCTCCGCTCGCTCACCACTAGCATGGACGCCTCCGTCAGGTGGCAGCAGGGCGCATCATACTGCATCGCCCCGGGGGAGTCGAGAAAGCGCTTGGCCCGAAAGCGCTTGGCCCGGTGGTACAATGGCCGGTATGGCTGGAAAGACTCACGGAATGCCGATCCCGCCTCGTCCCAGCCCCGGCTCGCCGAGCGTGGACATCGCTCGGGTGTGGGCGGCTGACGGCGAGCTCCACGTGTCGCTCACGGCCGACGTCTGGGAGGACCCGGCGGCGGGGGGGATCATGCTGGTGGATCTCGCGCGGCAGGTGGCCCAGGCCTACGAGCGGTCGCGGGGCATCACCCAGCCGCAGGCGCTCGCGCGCCTGCGGGAGGGCTTCGACGACGAATGGGGTAACCTGACGAAAGAGCCCCATGACCCCGTCGAGGGCTGACGACCCCACCCGCAGCCTGTCACCCCGCAAGCGCCCCACCGCGGCTGCGGAGGGCCCGGGGGAAGCCGCCGCGTCCTGGGAGGAGCGGCTCCTCGGCTTCGACGCGCGCGTGGCCACCCCGACCGACTGGCCCGCCACGCGACGATCACAGTACCTGTTGCGCCCCGACGTGACGCAGCCCTGCTCCGCCGACAGTCGCGTGTGGCCGTCGCTCTTCGACCGGCCGGGCCACGTGCGGCCGTCCTACGTCGGGTTCTTCCAGGACCTGTGGGAGGACCTGGAGCACCTCCGCGCGCACGTGCCGCGCGGCTCGCCCCGCGACCGCGTGCTCGTCGGCGTGACGGTCCAGGCCCGCCAGGGCGGCTGGACGGGCCAGAGCCCGCTCGCGCCGGTCCTCGGCGGCCGCGTCTTCGACGCCTTCAGCGGGCTCCCCCTGCCGCTCCCCTTCGCGCGCCCGTCGGCCCGCGACCGGGCCTGGCCCCTCATCGGCTACGACGTCGCCGACACCTCCGGCCTGAGCGGCCTGAGCAACTGCGGCTACGACCTGGGGTTCGAGCGCGAGGAGCTGCAGGGGACCTACGCCGCGCGCCTGAACGACGGCCACCTCTTCACGACCGCCGACGACGCCGACGAGTTCCGGCGCATGTGCGACCGCCGGGTGCCCGAGCACGCCCCCTTCTTCGTCTACGGGTTATGGCGCGTGCCCCGAGGCCCTGGCGCCGCACCCGAGGGCCGGCCCTGACCGATCCTGCCCACCCGGTGGCGCGGCGTGACGCTGGGATCGTCTCGGTGACGGGGACCCTGGACTGGCGCGACGCGCGGCGCCGGTCTATCCTTGAGGCAAGTGCCGCGGGTGATCAACATCGAGGAGAGCCCCGCACGGGTGGTCGGCCGCCGGCAAGCGCCCGCTGACCCGCTCGCTCCTTGCGGCGACACGCGCCAGGAGGCGGAGGCCTGGCGGCGGGCCATCGACGCACCGTTCGTCCCGCGCGGAGTGTATCGCTTCGCGACGCCCGAGCCTCATTGCCGGTGGGTCCCGCGGGCTGTTTGTCGGCCTGGGGGCCCCGGACCCACCGGGCGCGGGAAGCGGTCTCCCCGAGGGACGCCGGGGCCCGGCCGAGAGCTCCGATCTCCGA
>JACRCY010000269.1 GCA_016218785.1 Deltaproteobacteria bacterium | reverse complement strand
GGCTCGGCCGCGGGCCGACGCGTCGAGGTCATCGACGAATTGATCCTCAAGCTCATCGCCTTCGGCTTCGTGGCCGACTCGATCATGATCGCGTCGGGGGCCATCTGGGCGCACGGCCTGTGGGGGCGCTACTGGGCGTGGGATCCCATCGAGACCTGGTCGCTGGTGTCGTGGCTCATCTACGGCGTCAACCTCCACCTGCGCTTCACCCTCGGGTGGAAGGGGCGCCGCGCGGCGTGGGTGGCGCTCCTGTCCGTGGTGGGCATCATCGTCACCTTCTTCGGCATCGGCGTCGTGTCGGATGTCCACACCGAGCTCCTCCGATGACCTCGACCACGGCCATCCTCGTTGTGCTCTCCAACTACGTCCACGACGTGGCCACCGGCCTCATGCTGCTGTCGGCGCTGTGGCTCGGCTGGTCGGCGCGCGACCTGGGCGACCAGCCGAGCGCCGAGTGCGTGGCCGTCTTCCGCCGTTCCTACCGCCGCTGCGTGCGCTTCGTGCTCGGCTCCGTGGTGGTGATCGTGGCCACCGGCGTGGTGCGCACGGTCTTCTTCATGCGCCTCGAATGGCTGCCGGCCATGGGGCGGGGCCTCGGGCCGGTGCTGCTCCTCAAGCACGTCCTCTTCTTCGCGCTCCTCGGTGCGGGCATCCTCGCCTGGGTCCAGCTCCGGCGGCGCCTGGCGCGGCTGCCGTCCTGGTCGGCGGGCGCCGCGGAGGTCGCCGGGGCGGGCGCGGCGCCGCCAGGAGACGACGCGTGAGCAGCGGCTGGCTGACGTGGCGCCGGTGGGCGATCCCGGCGGTGCTCGTCTCCGGCGTGACGATGACCGTAGTCGTGTCGCGGCACCAGGGGCGCGCGTTCGTGAGCTATGCGGACGCCGAGGTAGCCGCCGTCAAGAACGTGCACGCGTACAAAGGCAAGCCCGTGTGCCAGGCGTGCCACCTGCGGCGCGACCGCCGCTTGCGCGGCGACCCCATCCAGTTGTGCCAGCGCTGCCACTCGTTCGAGCATCGCAACCATCCGGTGAACGTGGTCATGAAGCCCGAACGACGGCCGGCGGACCTCCCGCTCGCCGACGGTGGGCGAGTGGCCTGCCACTCCTGCCACGATCCGCACGTCCTCACGGCCTTCAAGCACGGGCTCCGCATGGAGCTGACGCCCATGTGCCAGCGGTGCCACAAGGGGCACTGAGCCGCGGGCGCGCAGGCAGGGAAGCCCGCCGGGCAAACGAGCCCGGCGCAGCCGTGGTGGAGGTCGCGGCGGCGGCGCCCGCCCGGGCTACCCGGCCGCGGGCGCCGGCGGGCCGGCGCCGCAGCAGCGCTTGTACTTCTTGCCCGAGCCGCACGGGCAGGGCTCGTTGCGGCCTGGGGCCTTGGCGGCGTGCCGCGGCACGTCGTACGCGTACAGCCAGCACAGCCGGTCGAGGATGGCGCGCGCGTCCTCGGGGCGCCAGGGCCGGCTCGTCGCGCGCACGAAGTCGGCCGGCGGGTACAGCTCCTCGGCCGGGGCCCGCGCCACCCACGGCAGGCAGACGATCAGGCGCATCGTCTGATCGCGGTCGCCGAGGAAGAGGCCCGGCTCGCTGGCGGCGACGGCGAGGGCGAGGGCCGCGGGCACGTCGGCGGGCTGCTCGTAGCGGTGGGGCGAGCCGGGCGGCAGGTGTGCGCCGAGCTCCACGCAGCGCTCCTGCCCGACCAGCCGCGCCACCTCCTGCGTCGCGTCGGCGTCCTCGAGCATCTGGCCAAAGGCCTTGGGCAGCCCCTGGAGGTATGGGTTCAGGAAGGCGGCGCTCGGGTGGCCCGCCGGCAGCGGCAGCCGCGGCAGCGCCTTCTGCACCTCGGCGCGCAGTTTCTGGTGCCGGAGGCCGATGGCGGTCAGGCCCAGGAGCCCGTCGTACAGGGTGAGCACGCTGTCGGCCTCCTCGCAGCGCCGCTTGTAGTCGGGCAGGGCGAACTTGCCCAGCTTGGCCGCGGCCCACGCGCCCCGCAGCGCCACCGGCGTCACCCCGCTGCGCACCGCAGTCCAGGTCAGCTTGCCCCGCACCTCGGGCGCGTGCGCCGACAGCCCCTCGATGACGCTGCGGTCCTCGAGCGTGCTGAGGAGCATCAGGTGGCCGACCGCGAACGTGTCCTCCCAGAAGACGCGGAGCGTCTCCCGGTGCTCCGGCCGAATGCGCTTGCGCGTGAGCGACTCGAGCCAGCGCCAGTGGTCGCCGAGCTCCTGGGCCACGCCGGTGAACAGGCGCAGCAGCTCGTAGGCGATCACCGGCTGCCACGGCGCCACGGCCGCGAACTCCTCGCGGTTGAGCTCGTGGCCGGCCAGGAGCACGCGCCGGAGCAGATCCTTGAGGCCCCCGTTCGGCCCGAGCGCGCGCTCCGCCTCCTTGACGCGGGCCTTCAGCGCCGCGGCCTGCTCGACGATGGCCGCGATGCGCTCGCGCGGGATCACGGGCAGGTCGTGCTGCATGCCCTCGCCCAGGCAGGTCACGAACCGCCCCGCGCGCGTGACGATGGCGAACGGGCCGCGCACGGGATCCCCCAGGGACAGCGCCACGCGCTCCGCGCCCTCGGGCGCCCGCGCGCGCTCGAGCACGTGGCGGACCAGGCCCGAGTCGCGGTAGAGCGAGAGCGCGAACTCGACCTGGGGCAGGGCCGAGACCCGTTCGAGGCGCCGCAGGAAGTGGAGGTCGTGGCCCATGTTCGTGGCGACTCACGATCCGCGGGGCCGGTCGGACCGCCGTGGCCCTCACCGCCGCCGGTGAGGGGACGCTATCGTAGCACCCCAGGCGCCGCACCAGCGGTGAGAACGAGCGGTCGGACCGCCCGCCGGACCCAGCAAGCGGTCATGGCGAGGCTGTCGGACCGCCACCCAAGTACGTACCGTCGGTCAAGAGTAGCTATCGGATAGCCCCACAATGCGTACTATCGCTCAAGAGGAGGCTGTCGGACCGCCACAAGACCCGTGCCATCGCTCAAGAGGAGGCTGTCGGACCGCCTCCCCCGCCCGCCGGCCCTGGCGGGTGGGACGGTCAGAGAGGCCCGGCTCCGACGCCGACGTGCTGGTGGTCCGGCGCCGGGCGCCCGAGCGGCGACGATCGGTCGGCCCGTCCGCCGCCACGGCCACGCAGCCAGGGCCACGCAGCCAGCTTGCCCGAACGGGTCCGCGGCGCTAGACTGCTCCAAGAGGGACACGCTGCCGCGGCGGCGTCCTTGCTGGCGGTGGGAACGATGTCGGAGTTCTACAAGATTCCCTTGGTGCTCACCCCTCAGCCGGAGGGCGGCTACACGGTCACGAGTCCGGACCTGCCAGAGATGTGCACCGAGGGTGACACGGTTGACGAGGCGCTCGAGAACGTGCGCGACGCGCTCAAGGCGGTCGTCGAGACCTACGAAGATCTCGGCCGCCAGCTCCCCGCGAGCCTCAGGCAGGATCCGCACGACGCCGCGATCCGGTTCGACTACCTGATCGCGGCCGCATGAAGTACCGCGACGTTGCCGCCAGGCTAGAGGCAGCTCGGCTGCGAGGAGCTGTCGCGCCGTTCGGGCGGCTCCCACCGCAAGTGGTTGAACCCGGCGACCGGGCGGGCAACCGTGCTACCCGACTGGGGCGGCAAGGACCTGAAGCTCGGGACGGTCCGGGCCGCCGTCCGCCAGCTTGGCATCGACTGGGACGTGTTCGAGAGCCGCGGTCCCTTGGCGTGACGCCGGCGCCGGGGCTACGGCCCGGGCGCGTACTCCGCGCCCGAGTTCCGGACTTCGTAGATCGCCCGCCGCTGGCCGCCCGGCTCCCGATGTCGGCGGGTTTCGCCGCTACCCCGGCATCGTGGCGGTCGATCCGCGGGACGGCGGCAGCGAGGGGCCGGCAGTCGCGCCGCCGCCGGCCACGTCGCCCCCCACTCCTTGACCGCCACCGCAGGCCCCGTCCGGTAGCTCGTCACCCGGGCCGTGGGTGGGCGCGGGCTCGCCGGTCGCGCGTCGGAGCGGGCGTCGAACGGCGCCGCTTTCTGCCGGACGCCGCTCGTGCCGGTCATCCTGGCGATCATGCCACCAGCACGCAACGCCCGTGCCTGGCGCGGAGACCCGGCGGATGCGCCGCTGCCACGACGCGGTCATCGGGACGCTGGCGCCGCCCCGCCAGGCCTCACGGATCGGCTCCCACCTCGCGGCCGAGGTTCTGCACCTCGTAGATCGAGAACCGCCGGCTGCCCGGCTCGCGGCCGTGGATCCACATGCGCAGCTCCCCCTCGTCGGCGAGGACCGCGGGGCTGCCGAGATCGTCGAGCCCGACCATGTCCGTGGTGAGCACGGGGTTCTGCGGGTACTTGTGCCAGGTGACGCCGTCGACGGACACGGCGTAGCCGATGCTGCTCTTGCCGAAGAGCGCCCGCGCGCCGTACCACATGCGGTACAGGCGCCGGATCGGGTCGTAGACCACCTCCGGCTCGGTGACCCCCTGTCCCTCGAAGCCGTCCACGGGACCCTCGGCCAGCACCGGGCTGCGCGTGTCTCTCGTGAAGGCGAGCCCGTCAGCCGAGGTGGCCAGGCCCACGCGCCACACCGGGTGCGGGTCCGCGCTGCTCTGCGCCGCGTACCAGAGCATCAGCACGCCGTCCTCGCGCTCGACGCCAGACGCGCAGCAGATGGTGGCGTCGTCCCAGGTGCCAGTGCTGCCGGGGGTGAGCACCGCCTCGCCGCCGTTCAGCGTCTCCAGCCTGGTGCCGTCGGCGGAGAGCTGGTGCGCGTAGATTCCCTGGCCCCCGCTGAGGTAGTACCGCGTCCCCGCGCGGGTCAGGACCACGCCTGCGTCGAGGTGGCCATAGCCCGTGAAGGGCAAGAGAGACTCTACGTACGTGAGCGGCGTCGTGTCGGTCGCTCGCTCGAAGCCGCCAACGCCGCGGGAAATGGCGAGCCCGAGGGCGAGGCTGCGCGCGTCGCAGGTCGCGCCGATCTCCGGGCAGCCGGTGTAGTACAGCTCGATGACTCCAGTCGAGCGCCGGACCACCGCGGGGTAGCTGACCTCGAACGCATCCCATGCCGTGTCGCTTGTCCGCTGGGACAGGCTTTGGAACGTGGACGCCGGCTCCCACTGCCCGGGCGTGTCGCAGCGCGACTCGTCGATGGCGCGGACGTCGGTGAAGCGGGCGCTGAGGCTCCGGCCCTGGAGGGTCACGCGCACCTCGCGCGGGGTGCGTGGCAGCGGCAGCTCGGCCGGCGAGCGCGCGAACTCCACGCCGTCGAGGAGGTAGCTGACCCGCCGGTCGGCGCCGACCGCGATCTCCACCTGGTGGCGCGCAGCGTCCGTCACCGGCGACGAGGTCGCGAGGTCGCCCTTGTCGAAGCGCGCCGTCCAGGCGGCGCCCGCCAACGTCCAGGTCAGGCTCGCGCTCAGGAGATGCTCGACCGGCTGCAGGTCGGCGCAGTCGGCGGCGGCGCCGGAGACCTTCTGCTGCTGCGTGAGGCCCACGGTGAGCCGCCCTGGCCGCTCCGGCTGCCCCTCGAACCCCACAAGAATGCGAAGCCCGGGGCGCAGCAGGAGCGGCACCTGCCCGAGCACGCCGATCTCGTAGCACGCCTGGTCCTTGCGCGGCGCGAGGGCCCCCTCGCACACCACCGGGTAGGGCGTGCCCCAGGCCTGCCACAGGTCCGGGGAGATGCACACAGGCGAGAGCCCGTCGCGGGAGTTGCACGGCTCGCCGGTGCAGGGATCGCTCTCGAAGTCGTCGGCCAGCAGCAGCTTGGGCAGCGCGCAGCAGACGTTCCGGTCGAGGCAGCCAAACTCCTGGCAGTCGGCCAGCCGGTTTCCGTCGTTGTCCAGCCCGTCGCTGCACAGCACCTCGGTGGTCTCGGCCAGACGACCGAGGTCGAATTCCGTCACCAGGGTGCAAGCGCACGTCCACGCGACGCCGAGGGCCACGCCGGTGCGTGAGAGCACGCGGAGCGCGGCCGGCCCGGGGCGACGCGCGATCAGGGATCTCGCCGTGCTCGGCACTGGCTCACCTGCGAAGCTCACCGCCCCTCCGGGGCGAGCCCGACGATGGTCGCGCGCACGGCGCTCCCCTCGAAGGCGACGCTGTAGCCGTCGGCCATCCGCGGCTCGCACGGGCAGTCGCGCCCCAGGATCTCGGTGCCATCGCCGTCGATGCACTTGAGGATCGACGTGCCGTCGCCGATCACCTGCTCCAGGCCGTCGCCGTCGCGGTCCACATCGGGCTGCTGTTGAAGCACGTTCGCCAGGAAGTCGAGCATGGTGCCGGTTGTACTCCCGGGGAAGAACCCGCGCGAGAGACCGCACACGGTCCACACAGCGCTCAAGCTGTAGTCCGCCCGCGAGTAGTCGTCGCTGAAGTGGACCCACATCAGCGTGTCGACGAACTCGGTCGTGCCTATGCCCGGCTCGGTGAAGGTCCAGCGCCGCGAGGCGGCCGTGAGGTCCTGGCCCGACAGCGTCGCCTGGTCCCACGGGCTGAGGGGCTGACACTCGGTGTCGAAGTTCCCGGGCGGCATCACGAACCGGCCGTCGCCGCTCACATTGTCACTCGGGTCGGCGGGCGAATCGGCGTCGAGCCCTTCATAGAAGACGAAGCCGACCTCCACGTCGCCGGCCGGGACCGGATCCGGCCAGCGGGCGAAGTCGCCCAGCAGGATCGTGTTGCCGTTGGCGATTGACTCGACGAAGCCGTCGTTGGCCTCGAGGCCGAGGAGCGCGAGGGCATTGTCGGGCTGGCCGTCGCCGTTGCGGTCGGGCCCCTGTCCGAGCGGCATGATGGCGAGCCGGTCGACGACGTAGCTACGACCGAACTCGGGCGTGCACGGCGGCGCCGTGTCCGGGGGACTGCTGTCCGTGGCCGCGTCGCCCGCATCGGGCGCGATCGTCCAGTTGTCGCCGCAGCCCGCGAGCAGCAGGGCGAGCATGGCCAGGAGCCCCGCCCACGCCTTCACTGACCCGTCACGGTGCACCATCGTCGTTGCCATCGTCGACCCCCTTCCACCGCCCTACGGCGGCGCGTAGTCCCGGCCCGCGTTCGTCACCTCGTAGATGTGGCGGTCAGGGCTCCCCGGCTCCCGGCCGTGCAGCCACAGGCGGAGCCTCCCCTCCGTGGCCAGCACCGCCGGGGCGCCGACCGTCTCCAGCCCGGGGCCCTCGGGCGTGAGCACGGGGTTGCCCGGGAACTTGTGCCACGCGACCCCGTCGGCCGAGACCGCGTAGCCGAGGCTGGTGCCGGCCAGGAACGCGCGGGCGCCGTACCACATGCGGTAGAGTCGCCGGGACGGATCGTACACCACCTCGGGCTCGGCCGCGCCGCGACCGTCGAACTCCTCGAGCGTCCCCTCGCGCAGCACCGGGCTCGCCGGGCTCTTGTCGAAGCGCACCCCGTCGGTGGAAGTCGCCAGGCCCACGCGCCAGGTGGGGAAGGCGTCGGCGCTGCTCTGGGCCGCGTACCACAGGAGCACCGCTCCATCCTCCTTGGCGACCGCGGTCGCGGAGCAGACCGCGGCGTCGTCCCACGCGCCGCTCGGTCCCGGGGCCACCACCGGGGCGGCATCGACGGCAGGCTCCAGCCCGAGACCGTCGGCGGCCGGCCGGTACAGGAAGATCCCCTGGCCGTTCGAGACCAGCAGCCGGACCTCGTCGCCGAGCCTGACGACCCCGGCATCGAGCATCGTCGTCCCCTCCCGCGGCAGGTCCCCGACGACGAGGGGCGCCTTGTCGGTCTCCTTGACGAAAGGACCATCCCACCGCGAGCGAGCCAGGCCGAGCCCCAGGCCCGTGGCGGGGTCGCACGCCATTCTGGCCTCCCGGCAGCCCACGTAGTAGAGGTCGACGTCGTCGGCCGACACGGCCACCGCGGCCGGCGCGCCCACCTCGAAGCCATCCCAGTCGGAGCTGAACGGCAGGCCCTTGGGCAGGGTCAGGAACTGCGGGGCCGCGGCCCACTCCGCCGGGGAGTCGCACCGGAGCCGGGCCGTTACCAGGACATCGGTGAAGCGCGCGCCCCGGCCCACGCCGGCGAGCACCAGGTACGCGTCACCCGCGGTCGGGGCCGGGAGATCGGGCGGTGAGGCGGCGAACTCCTGTCCGTCGAGCAGCAGGTGCACGCGGAGGTCGTCGCCGAACCGGATGCCCACCTCGTGGCGCGCCTCGTCGGCCACCAGCGGCGAAGTGCCCACGACCTCGCGGTCGTAGCGCGCCGCGAGCTGGAACCCACCCGGGGCGGCCGCCGCGGTCACGCCGAGGATCGGCTCCACCGGGACGATGGCCGCGCACGGGTCCAGCGACCCGCGGATCTCCGGCGCCAGCGTGAGCGAGACGCTCCGCGTGGCCGTGCCGGCCAGGCGTCCGGCCAGGCCGACCACGATGCTCAGGTCGGCCGACATGCGGAGCGGCTGCCGCGCCTGGACGCCGACCTCGTAGCAGTTCTCCCGCTTCTCCACCACCAGCGCGCCCTCGCACACCGTCGGGTAGGGGGACCCCCACGCCTGCCAGCGATCCGGATCGATGCACTCCGGGGCCGTGCCGTCGCGGCCCTCGCACGAGTCGAGCGCGCAGTCGCCGGTCTCGAAGCGGTCGCTGAGGTAGACCCGGGGCAGGACGCAGCAGTGCTGCGTGTCGAGGCAGCCGAACTCCTGACAGTCGCTGAGGCCGTTGCCGTCGTTGTCCACCCCGTCGGCGCACACGGCCTCGGTCGTCTCCGCGAGCCTCCCGGGATCGAACTCGGTCACGACCGCGCAGCCGAGGCCGCTCAATGCCAGCACCAGGAGTTCTGCGCGCGCGATCACGACACCTACCCGGGCGGGCACGCGCCCGGTACGCTCGGATCGCAGGCGTACTCGCCCGACAGCGTGCGCAGGTCACAGGCGGCAAGGCCGAGGACCCCGAGGACGAGGGCGCCAACTGCCGAGAAGGACCGCATCCGGACCTCTTTCGACTGCTGACCAGCATATCACGACGCGCCTCCGGCGGGTGCGTCTTTTCCGCTTGCCTGCCGCCGGTCGGCTCACGTACCGTGCCCTCTGTCCGGCGGGGGCGCCGGGGGAGGAAACGACCATGGCCGACCGGTACATCGACCTCGACGAGACGCAGATCTACGGGCCGTACTCGGCGAAGATGATTCGCCGTTTCGCGGTGGGTCAGATCCCGGCCTTCGACGCCGGCATGTACCACGTGGCCGGGGAGATCGAGCACGGCACGGCGGAGATCAAGCGCCGCATCGAGGCGTCGCGCGCCGCGGGCGCGGCCATCCGCGAGGGCGCGGGCGGCAAGGGCCCCGTGCTCGACCGCGGCATCCGCTACCTCGGCCGCTTCAGCACCCACCTCGACAGCGAGCCCAAGGGCCAAAGCGACCGCCGCACCTTCTTCCCCGAGGACGGCACCGCCGGGGGCGTGGGCCGCAGCGCGGCGCGGGTCCTCATCGCCATCGGCCGCATCGAGGAGCAGCTCGCCAAGCCCGAGTGCCGCGCCACCAGCAAGGCCGAGTGGCTGGCCGAGGCGACCGCGCTCCGGGCGGAGCTGACGCCGGTCGTCGAGCACTCCAGCAACGCGCGCACCGAGCGAACCACGGCTACCCCCGAGCTGGAGGCCGTGCGCCAGGCGTGGCTGCATACCTACGTCGCGGCCAAGTGCGGCGTGGAGTGCGTGCTCCGGCTCGCGGGCAAGCTGCACCTCATG
>JACRCY010000268.1 GCA_016218785.1 Deltaproteobacteria bacterium | reverse complement strand
TGCTCTTGAGGTCGACGATGATGAACTTGTCCTCCTTGAGCACGATGCGGGAGTGGCGCTTCGAGACGTTGCCCTTCGGCAGGATGATGTCGTTCCCCTGAACGCGGCCGATGGTGACCTCGTTCTTGTCGAACTCCATCGCCCGCTGCTCCCCACCCTTCTCGGTGATGATCACGGTGAACATCTCGTGTCCTTTGGGTCCTACCGCCTGCTCCGGCGGACTCCAGGTGTTGGTCGCGACCGTTCCGTGAGCGTCAGTCGAACAGCTCCCAGCCCATCTTCTTCTCGTAGTCGTCGTAGAGCCGCTGGATCTCGCCGATGGTCCGCTTCACCCACTGGTGCTGGGGCCCCACCACGCGGGGCGTGATGAAGACGGCGAGGGAGGTCTTGGAGTCGCGCAGGTCGCGGCTCTTGAAGAACTCGCCGAGGATCGGGATGCTGCCGAGCCCCGGGAACTTGGAGACGGCCTTCGACTCGAGGTTCGAGTAGAGGCCGGACAGGACGATCGAGTGGCCTTCCTTGACCGCGACCTGGGTCTTCACCCGGCGCGTGCGGAAGCCGGGGTAGTCGCCGCGCGCCAGGCTCGGGTCGACGTCGCTCACCTCGGCGAGGAGGTTGGCGCTGATGTTGCCGAGGTTGTCGGCCACCGGCTCGATCTCGAGCTTGATGCCGAACTCCTTGTACTTCACGTCGACGATGAACTGGGTGATCGTGACGATGGGGATCTCGCCGCCGACGAGCATCGACGCCTTCTCGCCCGACGAGCAGACCAGCCGCGGCTGGGCCAGCGTCCGGATCGCGCCGGCCTGGTGCAGCAGGTTCAGCTGCGCCGACATCTTGGGCCCGGAGAGCTGCAGCAGGATGTTGCTGTTCTGCTTCGTCATCGACGGGTAGAGGCTGATGGTCCCCTGGATCTCGGCCGCCCCGCCCACCACGTCGGGGTACTGCAGGCCCACGTTGAACCGGCCCGTGCGCCCCATCTCGACGAAGCTGACGTCGATCAGCACCTGCCGGCCGCGGCCGATGGTGACCAGGTTCTCCGCCTTGATCCCCATGCCGTGCAGCAGCACGTCGACCTTGCGGCTCTCCTCCTTGGAGCCGACGGCCCCCTCCACGACCAGGCGCCCCTCGTAGGAGCTGGCCTTCACGTCGACCAGGCCCGCGCGCTGGAACGCCTCGGTGAGCTGCTGCGCCGCCTGCGGCCGGAGCTTGACCCAGTTGCGCACCGAGTCGCCGAACAGGCGCACCGTCTGCTCGGCGCGCACGTAGTCGTCGGCGGTCAGCGCCTCGCCGTCGAGGACGATCTTCTCGCCGAAGACGCGCGGGTAGATCCCCTCCACGTGGCCGAGGTACTGACGGACCTGACGGAGGAGCTGCCCGACCTGCACCGCCGTGACGATGATCAGGTATTTGAGCTGGCGGCCGCCGGCCGTGAGGAACAGCTCGGTCTGGCCGGCGCTGATGCCCACCACCGTGGCGCCACGCGCCGAGTAGTCGGCCACGTCGGCGATGTGTGGGTTCAGCACCTGCACCTTGGAGATGGTGTCCCGCACCTGGATGGTCTCGGACTCACCGACGCTGAGGCGGATGGTCTGGCCCGCGGCGGCAGCGGACCACAACGTGACCACACCGGCCAGGATGGAGGCTAGACGCAGGCTCGGCCGTGGGCGCATGAACCTCAAGGGCTTTCGCGATGTTCGGATATGCCCGTAACGGCCGAAATTACCGGACGCGCGGGCTTCCGGTCAAGGAATTTGGCTTCGCGACAGGTGGCCCCGCGTGCGGCGACCACCCGGCTCGCCTCGGGGGCGTGACGTCGGACCCCGTGAGACGCGACCCGGGCACCCGGGGCTTCCCGACCTGGCACCCCTCGTCGACGAGCTGTTGGTGCAGGTGGCTTCCGCATCCAGGTGGCCGGCCGGAGACGGTCAGCCGAGGCGGAGCACGGGCAGGTACCTAGTGAGCACGGCCCACAGCGCGCCGATCGCGATCGCCACGCCGTAGGGCAGCGTGAGCTGCGACAGGTCGCGCAGCGCCGGCTGATCGCCGCGCCGCACCTTGTTCACCGCCGCGCGGCCGAGGTTGCCCATCACCTCGCCGAAGCGGCGCCGGTAGATGGCGTAGCCGACGCCGACGAGGCCCCCCACGATGGCCGTGTAGGCGATGGCCCAGAGCACCAGCGGGAAGCGCGTGAACGCGCCCACCGCGATCATGAGCTTCACGTCGCCGAACTTCATCCAGCCGAGGAGGCCGAAGAGCCCGAAGAGGATGGCCGCCACCACGGCGCCGCCGAGGGCCTGGAGGCCGCCCGGGCCGCCGTCGAGCGCGAACCCGAGGACGATGCCGACGAGCGTCGCCGGCAGGGTGAGCCAGTTGTAGATGAGCCGTCGCCGCAGGTCGGTGTAGACGGCGACGGCGCAGACCGCCACGAGGAGGGCGTCGGGGACGACCCTCGCGAAGGGGTTCAGGAGGACCTCGCGGCTACTGGGAGCCCACGTTCTTTTCCGCGAACGTCTTCAGCGTCTTCGTCTTGGTGTGGAAGTCCTTCGCCTTCTGCGTGCCGGGAGTCACCTGCGTATCGCCGGCCAGCGCGTTGGTGGAGGCCGCGAACAGGTCGCGGATGTTGTCGCCGAAGATCGTGACGACGCCGATGGCGGCGATGGCGATCAGGGCGACGATGATGATGTACTCGGTCATGCCCTGTCCGCGCTGGTCGCGACGAAGACGCTTGAGCAGCTTCTGCAGCCTGGCCTTCATGACGTCCTCCCGGTCGAGAGAGCCTTCTCCCTACCATCCACTCTGGCTCACTCCGCGACCTCGCGCCATCGGTCACCTGACGGATAGGCTGTTTGACGACCGCCGCGCGGTGTGGTACCCGCAATCAATCGCTCGGGGGTCCACATGCGCAGACTGACCATCATGCTCGCGGCGCTCCTCTGTTGCGCGTGGCTGGCCGGCGTGGCAGACGGCAAGCCCAAGGGGAAGAACCCCAAGTACTACATGACCTTCCGCGAGACGCTCGAGGCGCCTGGCCTCACCACCGGCGTCAAGGACAAGGTGAAGCCACTGCTCTACGAGGCGCTCAAGCAGTATCCGGAGTTCGTGCTGGAGCTGCAGGGCGCCCCGCAGGATCCGGCGGCGTTGGAGAAGTACCTCAAGCAGAAGGGGCTGAAAGGGTACGAGATCAACATCCGCCTGACCAAGTTCAAGAAGGAGCTCCGGCCCCCGAAGCCCGGCGAGCGCCACAAGATGCTCTCGGTGACCGTGGCGGCCACGATCTTCGGCACGTCGTTCCCGGCCAAGAGCTTCGCCATCGGCGGCGACGGCGAGTCCACCGTCGAGATCCCCGTGCGCGTGGAGACGCCGAAGGACGTGGAGGCGGCCAAGCTCGACGCGCTCAAGGACGCCATCCAGCAGGCGGTGCCGAAGACCCTGAAGAGCCTCGCGATCGGCCAGTCGACCCCGACGCCGGAGAGGTCCCGCAAGAAGAAGTGACCCGAGAGGCGTCAGTGCGCTCCCCCGTGTGCCGCAGCCCATCCCTGCTCCGACGGCTCCCCTCGCTGCTGGTCGTCCTCGCCGTGCTCGCGCCCGCGGTCGCGCCCGTGCGCGCCGACGCCGCGCCGCGGCGCTTCGTCAAGGGCATGGCCCTCGGCCTCTACTCGGACGACCTGGGCCAGCTCAAGCGGCACCTGCACGAGATCAAGGAGGTCGGCGCCGAGTGGGTCAGCTTCGTGGTGGCGTGGCACCAGCAGAACGTCTGGTCGAAGGGCCCGGAGCCGCGGGCCGGCTCGACCGTCGCCGACGCGTCGGTGGTCGAGCTGGTCAAGGAGGCCCACCGCCTGGGCCTCAAGGTCTTCCTCTTCCCCATCGTCGACGTCGAGGAGCGCAAGATCGGCGAGTGGCGCGGCACCCTGAAGCCGCCGAGCCTCGACGAGTGGTTCCGGCGCTACGAGAAGTTCATCCTCCACTACGCCCGGCTGGCGGCGAAGAACCGCGTCGACCTCTTCTGCGTCGGGTCGGAGCTGATCGCCTTCGAGGGGATGCGGGGCCGCTGGGTGGGCATCATCGAGCGCGTGCGGCGCGTCTACGCCGGCCCGCTCATCTACTCGGCCAACTGGGACCACTACAAGCCGGTCACCTTCTGGGACCGCCTCGACTACGTCGGGCTCACCGGCTACTACCAGCTCGCCGAGAAGCCGCGCGCGCCCCTCGACACGCTGAGGGCCGCGTGGAAGAAGGTCCAGGGCGAGCTCATGCCGTGGGCCCGCACGGTGGGCCGCCCCGTCGTCTTCACGGAGATCGGCTACACCAGCCAGGTGGGCGCGGCCACGCACCCCTGGGACTACACGCGCGGCGACCCGGTGGATCTCGACGAGCAGTACCGCTGCTACCGCGCGGTCCACGAGGTGTGGCGCAACGAGGCGAACCTCGGCGGCATCTTCTGGTGGAACTGGTTCGGCGCCGGCGGCCCGACGGACACCTACTACACGCCGAAGGGGAAGCCCGCCGAGAAGGTGGTCCGCGAGTGGTTCAAGGGCAAGTAGGGGCCGGGGGGCCGGGGGGCCGGGGGGCCGGGGGGCCAGCG
Organism: Deltaproteobacteria bacterium; assembly: GCA_016218785.1. GTDB lineage: Bacteria > Myxococcota_A > Polyangia > JACRCY01 > JACRCY01 > JACRCY01. The sequence continues at coordinate 2,597 of JACRCY010000268.1, read as the reverse complement.
GGGCGGCAACCCTGACGCCCCCCGGATCTGATCCCCCCGCTACTCCGGCGCGTCGAGGCCGTGGATGGTGAGGTGGCAGCAGTCCCCCTCCTCCGTGCCCGGCGTCAGCCACAGGACCATGCGCACATAGGAGTCGTCGCTGCGGCGCAGGCTCAGGACCACGCTCGTCTTGCGGCGCTCGCTCCTCACCTTCTTCAGGGTGGCGACGAGCTCGGGGTAGATCGCGACCAGCTCGGTCTCGGCGATCCTGCGCCCCTCGACCACGCCGTTGCCGCTGCCGGTGAGGAAGGTCGCGAACGCCCGGTTCGCGACGACGATCACGCCGTTCTCGTCGAGGCCGCACATGGGCACGGGCGCCAGCTCGTAGCCGTCCCGTGCGCCGTGGTCGCGTCGCTCGTTCCCCTCGGCCACCCGGGGCCGCGGCGTCGGCGCGGCCCGCCGCCGGCCGCAGCCGATCATGTCCATCAGCGTCCGCAGCTCGTAGAGGAAGGCCGCCATGTCCTTGTGCCGCGCGGCCGGGTCCTTCGCCAGCATCTTCATGATGAGGGCGTCGGCGCGCTCGTCGAGCCGCTCGGGCAGGAACTCCTGCATCGGCGGCGGCGCCTGGTTGCAGTGCGCTGCCATGATCTCGTAGATGTTGCCGTCGAACGGGAGCCGGCCGGTCAAGAGCTCGTAGGCGAGCACGCCGAGGCTGTAGATGTCCATCGACGGCTGGGGCGCGAGCCCCTTGATCCGCTCCGGCGACATGTAGGCCGGGGTCCCCTCGAGCGACTGGGTGGTGCGGGCGCTGGCCGCGCCGATCCGCGCGAGGCCGAAGTCGAGGAGCTTGATCACCCACTTGCGGCGCTCCGTCGACGGGAGCCGGCACACGAAGATGTTGTCGGGCTTGATGTCGCAGTGGATGATCTGGCGGCCGTGGATGTAGTGGAGCGCCTCGGCCACCTGCAGGACGATGTCGCAGACCGGCTTCAAGGCCAGGCGCCCCTTGCTGTGGCGGTGGAGCGTGAGGCTCTCCCCCTCGAGCAGCTCCATGACCATGAAGGCGCCCAGGCGCTCGTCCTCGCCGTAGTCGACGATGGAGACGATGTTGGGGTGCTGCAGCGAGCTGGCGAGCCGGGCCTCCTGGTAGAAGGCCTCGCGGGCCTTCTGGCTGATGGACATGCCCATCTGGATGAGCTTGAGCGCGAAGCTCTTGTCGAGCTGCAGGTGCCGTACCCGCAGCACCTTCCCCATCCCCCCCTCGCCGAGCGCCTCCTCGATCTGGTAGCGCCCGCCGACGACATCGTCGCTGCGGGGGAGCTGGGCCGGCGCGGCCGCCGCCCGCTCCCCGCCCGCCGACGCCCTGCCCTCCGCCACCGGCGGCAGGCTCGCGGCCCGCGCCAGCTCCTTGACGAGGTAGTCGGACACGATCTCGGCGATGGGGCGCATGCTGGCGCCGCTCACCGACGCGAAGGCGCCTGACGGCGGCGGGCGCGCGTCGTCGGGCGCCGCCTGGCCGCGCAGCGTCCCGCCCGACGCACCTGACGACGCGGGGGGGTCCACGATCGGCGGCGTCGGCATCAGCTCGGGCAGCAGCCGCTTGCTGCGGATGTCCGTCGCCTGACGGTCGAACTCGTCCTCGGGAGACGAGTCGTGGCGCGCGGGCGGTGCCTCCCCGTCGCGTGCCGCGTCGGCGCCCGCGTCCGCCACCACGAGGTCCGGGACGACCACGGGCATGGGCTCGGTGATCGCGAGGCGCTCGCCCGTCGGCTCCTCGTCGAACTCGGACCGCTCGGCCACGGGCCTCTGCTCGTCCGGCGGCGCCGCCACCGGGCGTGGTGGCTCCGGCGGCGAGGCCGGGCGCCCCGGGTCGGGCGCCGGCCGCAGCTGCACCACGGGCAGCTCGGTCAGGTGGGCGGGCCCGTCGTCGTCGGCCGGCGGGCTCGAGTCCCCGTTGCCACCTCGGCGCTGCTGCTTGCTCACCTTCCCGGCCCCCGGAGTCCCCGCGTGCTGGTCTCCTCATCTTAGCCCGCCGGCGACGCGGGTTCAACGGACGCGCGCCGCCACACAGGGCGGTCCAGTCCTGAGTGGCCTCAGGGACGGTGTGCGCCGGCGGCCTGCCCGGCGAGGCCGGCCCGCAGCTCGAGCGGGCCTGCGTGCGGGCCTTGCTCAACACCGCCGAGGCCGCCGGCCGCCAGGGCGTGCGTGACCGCGCCCGGGTCTTCGCCATCGCCCGCGGCGAGGCCTGCGAGGCGGCGGCGGCGCTCGACGTCGCGGTGCTGTTCGGCGCGCTCACGGCGAGCGAGGCCGCCCCCGCGCGCGCCCTGCTGGTGCGGCTGGGCCAGATGCTGACGCGGCTGGCCCACCCGCGGTGAGCCCGCGGGCACTCACATCCGCGTCCACGGTACCCCCACGTGGTCGCATGTGCCGACGATCGTGGTCGCGGGCCAGTTGGGTAATGGGCCAGGACATCCTTACCACCCTGCGGGTTGAGCTCGAGGGGAAGATGCTGAGCGAGTAGCTGAGGCAGGGGACCGAGCCGGTCGAGGAGCATTGGGGGGAAGAGGGCGACGTCGCGCTTGAGGGTGGGCAGAATCTCGCGGGCGCGGTCGAGGGGG
>JACRCY010000265.1 GCA_016218785.1 Deltaproteobacteria bacterium | reverse complement strand
CGGACCGCCCGACCCGCACGATGTACTTCTATCAGCCGGGCTTCTGGCCGTACGGCGGCTCCTGGGGCGCCCCGTTCCCGCCCGCCAACACCTGCGACAAGGCGCCCGAACCCTCCCCATCGCCGTCCGCCCTTCCCAGCCCGCAGCCGACGGCGCAGCTGCAGCCGCGGCCGAAGCCGACTCCGACGCCGATTGCGACGCCGCCGCGCGCCCCTGCCGCAGACGCTGGTCCGGCCGTTGCCCCGCCGCGATCCACCGGCGACCTCTCTACGATGGACGAGGCGCGCCGACGCCGCGGCCTGCTCCCAGGAGACGCGCCCCGCTGCGACGAGGGCCGCGGCCGCGTCCTGAAGATGCCCGCACCCGATGGTCTCGCTGTCGGTCTCGTGGCCACGTGCTACCGCGACTTCCCCGTCGACCGCGCCTTCATCGACGCCAAGCTGGCGCGCCTGGCGCGCCGTATCGCCGCGGCCGGCCGGGAGTCCGACCCCGCCATCCAGGCGCTCTCGAAGCGCGTCCTCGACCTCTCGGTCGGCGGCCGCTTCGACGAGGCCAACCGGGTGCTGAACGAAGTGCACGCGGCATTGAAGTAGCGCGAGCCCGGTCAGCCGGGCGGCAGGCCAGCGCCGCTAGCCCGCGTAGCAGCTGTCCGGTGGCGCGCCACCCCTCACCAGCTGAGTACGGTGCCGGGGCCCGTCAGGGACAAGGCTCCGGGGCTCCGGGTTGCTGGCATGTGGCGGGTTGCGTATGCTTTTTCGTATGATTGTTGTATGATGCTCATATGAGGAGTGCATGAAGGCACGTATTACCACATCGCTTCCCGCCAAGCTGGCCGGCGCGGTCGACAGGCTGGCCCGCCAGCGCCGACGCTCCCGCAGCGGCATCATCGAGGAGGGGCTCCGCCTTCTGCTCGGCCGCGAGCGCGAGGCCGCCATCGACGCCTCGCTGGACGCGTACTACGGCACCCTGCCAGCCGCCGAGCGCGCGGAGGAGGCTGCCATGATTCGCGCCTTCCACCGCTCGCAGCGGCGGATCGGTCTCGATGGACCAAGGCCGCCACGGCGCCCGCGGAAGCGCTGACCATGCTCCGGCGCGGCTACCTCTACTGGGGCGCGCTCGACAAGCGCCGGCCGGTGCTGGTCGTCTCCTCCGACCGCTTCAACGCGCGTTCGGGCTACGTCACGGTGGTGCCGGGAACCACCCGCTTGCGCCCCCTGGTCACGCACGTGGTCCTGCGTCGCGGCGAGGGGGGTGTCGCCCACAGCACCATGCTCCTCGGCGAGCACGTGCAGGAGCTTCATGGCCAAGACCTCGAGCCGGAGCCGCTAGGGCCACCGCTGAGCCGCGCGCGAATGCGCGAGGTGGAGGCCGCGCTGCGCCTGTACCTCGACCTCGAGCAGTAGTCGCGGGCGGCAGGGGATGCGCCACGCTGCCGCGAGCATCCGCGCGACGGACAGCTCGCTCACCCGCCCGGGCGGCCGTAGAAGATCTCGATCCGCGGGCCGGCCTGGTCGCTGAGGCGCTGTCGTACCAGATGACGTGCGCCGTGTGATCGGGGGCGACGCCGACGTGTGGCACGCGCGGCGCCGACGGCGGCCGCGTCCGATGTCAGGTCGAGGAAGGGCGACCAGGTCACCCCGTCGTCCATGGAGCGCGAGTAGTAGACGTCCGCCTCGAACGAGGTGAACCCGAACCAGGTGCGGATGCGCACCGGGAGGCTCCCGGTGAAGGCAGCGCACGTGGCGCTGGTGCGGCGGCTGATCACTCTGGACGAGCGGCCGGGATTCACCCTCCAGGGCAAGACCAGGCTCGGTTTCGAGGGGGAGCGCGTCGTCGGCTGACTGGTCGGTTTCGTGGAGAAGGACCGCCGGATCTACGTCTACGCGAGCCTTCTGCTAGCCCCGCGGAGCGACGTGCAGCGCGTGATGCCGCTGCGCCGCGAGCTCGCCGAGCAGCTCCTAGCGCGCCGCGGGCTGCGCTGACGGGCGCCGTCAGGCAACGTACTTCGCGAGGGAGACGGCGGAGGCCGGAAAGGCGTGGAGCAACTGCCGGTCGGTCGTCACGAGGGGCACGGACAGCTCCTCGGCCAGCACGACGAACTCGCAGTCGTACGCGGAGCAAGAAGCGCCCGCGGCCCGCCGCAGGACCTCGGCCGACGGAACGCTGTACTCGTGCCCTCCCATCTGCGACTCGGCTTCGGCAGCGATCTGCAGGGCGACGGGGAGGCCAAGGAAGCCCCGGCGCAGGTAGCCGGCGAGCACGTTGCGGAACTCCGAGCGCCACAGCAGCGGCGCGCACCAGGCCGGATCCTTCTCCAGGGCCCGCTCGGCCAGCCTGGTGTGCGTCCCGGGGATCCAGAGGTAGGCGATGACGTTGGTGTCGACGACGATCACGGCCGGCCCCGGTCCTTGAGGCGCCGCAGCGCCCGGTCCGTGAGACGGGCGGGCAGACCCTGCCGCAGGGCGCGCGCCCGCACCAGCAACGCCTCGGGATCCACCACCTGGGGCTCCAGCGCGGCCTTCAGACAGGCGATGATCTCGCTGTTGAGGCTGCGGCCGTGCTCGTCCGCCCGCTCCTTGAGCAGACGATGCAGCTCGTCGGGCACGCGCTTCACGGTGATGGCGGGCATGGAAGTTCTCCACGTGCGTGGGGTTGCGTCATGCAACCATTATGCAACCATCGACTGCACGGGTCAACGGGCCCGCGGCGCGTTGGTGGGCGCGCACGGCGAGCGTGCCTGCCGAGGGGACGCGGCGACGGGCGGCCTACGGCACCTTCGTGAACATCCGGTTGGTGCGCACGCCCTCGCGGCCGCGCGACCACCAGATGAACATCGACCGGCCCTTGATGAGGTCGACCGGGACCGGCCCCCAGAAACGGCTGTCGTGGCTGTTGTCGCGGTTGTCGCCCATGCAGAAGACGCTGCGCGGCGGCACGGTGCGCGGCTGCCAGTTGCGCGGCGAGCCCGTTCCCGGGTCGAAGTACGTGGTGTAGGTGTGGCCGCCGAGGCGCTCGGTGTAGGGCTCGCAGCGCTTCTCCATGAAGACTCCCGACCCCTCGTCGAGGATGTCCTCGTACGCGCAGGGCTCACCCGGCCTGATCGGCTCATGCGGCACGGCCTGGCCGTTCACGTAGAGCACCCGATCCCGCACCTCCACGGTGTCCCCCTCGACCGCGACGATGCGCTTGATGAAGTCCTTGTCCTCCTCTTGGGCCACGTGGTACGGGTTCGGGAACCGGAAGACCACCACCTCGCCGCGCGCGGGCTTCACCACGCCGAAGAACTTGAGGTCGGTGCCGGGGATGCGGACCCCGTAGAGGTACTTGTTGACGAAGATGTGATCGCCCACCTGCAGCGTCGGGATCATCGATCCCGACGGGATCTTGAACGCCTCGATCACGAAGGCGCGCAGGAAGAGCGCGATCAGGATCGCCACGCCGATCGACTCGGCGTACTCCCGCACGACCGACTTGCGCGCGAAGGCGAGGTGCCGGTCGATCTGCTCCTCCAGCGCGTGGAGCGACTCCCGCACGCGGTCGATGTCGGCCGCCTCCAGCGCGGCCTCCAGCTCCACGATGGCGGCGCGCACCGCGTCAGCCGCGTCCCCTGGCACGTGATCGAGGTTCTGGCGCAGCATGCGCCGGGCCTCGACCAGGATGACCTTGGCCTCCTTGGCGACGCGCCGGTCACGGCGCCAGGCCTTGAAGCCGCCCTCCACCATCACTCGACCTTGAGGACGGCGAGGAAAGCGTCCTGCGGGATCACCACCGAGCCCACCTGCTTCATGCGCTTCTTGCCTTCCTTTTGCTTCTCCAGCAGCTTCCGCTTGCGGGTGATGTCGCCACCATAGCACTTCGCGGTCACGTTCTTGCGCAGCGCCTTCACCGTGGTGCGGGAGATGATCTTCGTGCCGACGGCCGCCTGCACGGCGACCTCGAACATCTGCTGCGGGATCAGCTCCTTGAGCTTGATGGTGAGATCGCGTCCCTTCAGGTACGAGCGGTCGCGGTGGACGATGGTGGAGAGCGCGTCGAGGCGATCCCCGTTCACGAGGATGTCGAGGCGGACCAGGTCGCCCGGCTTGTACTCCTTGAACTCGTAGTCGAGGGAGGCGTAGCCGCGGGAGGCGCTCTTCAGCTTGTCGTAGAAGCCGAAGACGATCTCGGCCAGGGGCAGCTCGTACTTGACCAGGACGCGGCCGCCCGCCGCGAAGTTGAGGGCCACCTGCGTGCCGCGCCGCTCCTCGCACAGCTTGAGGATGTTGCCCACGTACTCCGACGGCACGTGGATGGTGGCGACGATGAACGGCTCGGCGATGTGCTCGATCTCGCCCTCGGGCGGGATCTTGGCCGGGTTGTCCACCTCGACCTCGTCGCCGCTCAGCTTCTTCACGCTGTAGCGCACCGTGGGGGCGGTGGTGACCAGGTCGAGGTCGAACTCCCGCTCGAGGCGCTCCTGCACGATCTCCAGGTGGAGCAGCCCGAGGAAGCCGCAGCGGAAGCCGAAGCCGAGCGCGGCCGAGGTCTCGGGCTCGAACGTGAACGAGCCGTCGTTGAGGTGCAGCTTGTCCAGCGCGTCGCGCAGCGACTCGTAGTCGGCGGCCTCGCTCGGGAAGACGCCGGCGAAGACCATCGGCTGCACCAGCTTGAAGCCGGGCAGCGCATGGGCGCACGGGCGGTTGGGCGTGGTGACGGTGTCGCCCACCTGGGCGTCGCGCACGTTCTTGATCGCGGCCGTGAAGTAGCCGACCTCGCCGGGCCCGAGCGAGTCCAGCTCCGTGGCGTTGGGCGCGAAGACGCCGACGGCAGCCACCTCGTACTCGCACCGCGTGGCCATGAGCAGGATCCTCTGGCCCACGCGGATCTCACCGTCGAGGACGCGCACGAGGACGGTCACGCCGCGGTAGGAGTCGTACCAGGAGTCGAAGATGAGCGCGCGGAGGGGCGCCGCCGGGTCTCCGGTCGGCGGCGGGATGCGCTTCACCACCGCCTCGAGGATCTCCTTGGTGCCCGTCCCCTCCTTGGCCGAGGCCGGGATGGCGCCGCTCGTGTCGAGCCCGATGACCTCCTCGATCTGCTGCTTGGTCCCGGCGATGTCGGAGGACGGCAGGTCGATCTTGTTCAAGACCGGGATGATCTCGAGGTCGTTCTCCAGCGCCAGGTAGACGTTGGCCAGGGTCTGGGCCTCGACCCCCTGCCCCGAGTCGACCACCAGCAGCGCGCCCTCGCAGGCGGCGAGGGAGCGCGAGACCTCGTAGTGGAAGTCCACGTGCCCGGGGGTGTCGATGAGGTTCAGCTCGTAGGTCTGGCCGTCGTCGGCGAGGTACGAGAGGCGCACCGCCTGGGCCTTGATCGTGATGCCGCGCTCGCGTTCGAGGTCCATCTTGTCCAGGAACTGGTCGCGCATCTCCCGCTCCGAGAGCGCGCCGGTGAGCTCGAGGAGTCGGTCGGCGAGCGTGCTCTTCCCGTGATCGATGTGGGCGATGATCGAGAAGTTCCGGATCTTGTCGATGGAGGCTGGCACGGACTGCGATTCGGCGGCGGGGCTACTTGGGCTCGACTGCGGGGAACAGATCCTGCTGGCCCGGGAGCACCTCGGCGTAGCGGGCCAGCACCAGATCGATGCCCTCCCGGATGTACTCGGCCACGGGCACCTTCGTCTTCTTGTGCAGGAGCTTCAGGCGCTCGCTCTGCTCCTGCGTGATGTAGACCGTCGTCGAGATCTTCTTCCGCATGGGCGTTACCCTATATGACATTATGTGCATTGTCAAAGGAGCCGCGACCGTGAGTCCGGACGCTCGTGCGAGGCGCCTTCTCCGACGAGGTACCGGCGCGCCGAGCGGGTGGCCGCGCTCGGGCTATTCCCTTGCGCTGACGCGGTCACGGCGCTACCCTGTGCGAAGTTCTGGCGCGGGGCCACCGCTCGTAGCCCCGGCCGTGGGGGTACCCATGGTGAGATGCAAGCTGCTCCTGGTCTCCGTGGCCGCCCTGCTCGGGGCGTGCGGGCCGGCGCAAAAGCCGACCCCGGCAGGCGCCGCGGCGATGAAGACCAAGTCCAACGTCGACCGGAGCCGGTGCGACGAGAAGGACAAGCGGGTCGTCACCGGGGACGTCGACCGCGACGGCAAGCCCGACGTATGGAAGCTCTACCGCGGGTCGGAGATGACCTGCAAGCAGGTGGACTTCAACCACGACGGCCGGGTCGATTACGTCGCGCATTTCGACGCGGGCGGCGTGCCCGTGATCGAGGAGTTCGACCTCGACTTCGACGGCAAGTTCGACGAGGTCATCTTCTACCAGAACGGCCAGGTCGCGCGGAAGGAGTTCGACACCAACCACGACGGCGTGCCCGACATCTGGAAGTTCTTCAAGGACGGGCGCCTCGTCCGCATGGAGCGCGACACCAAGTGTGCCGGCAAGGTCGACTACTGGGAGGAGTACACGGGCGGCAAGCTGACCAGCATCAGGTGGGCCGACCCCAACGCGAAGAGCGGGCTGGCCGTCGACGACAATCCGGAGGAGGCGGACGAAGCCGAGGCCGCCGTCGAGAGCAAGAAGGACTCCCGCGACGCCGAGAAGGACATCGCCAAGGCCGACGCGGACAAGGCCAAGGCCGATGCGGACAAGGCCAAGGCCGCGGCCGACAAGGAGGCCGCGGAGAAGGCGGCCGCCGAGAAGGCCGAGCTCGAGAAGGCCCAGAAGTCCAAGGCAGCCAAGAAGAAGGGCAAGAAGAAGTAGCGCGGCGGGAGAAGCCATCATGACACGCACGCTGCTCGCTCTGGTGCTCGCGCTGGCCGCCTGTGGCCCGACGCGGCACAAGGACACGGCCACCGGCAAGACGGCCGCCGACGAGGGCGCCGACGCCGTGGCGTACGACCGCTCCCGCTGCGCCGCCAAGGACCACCGCGTGGTGCGCCTCACGACGCGCGATGACGGCAAGCCCGACATCTGGAAGTTCTACGCCGCGGTCGTGGAGGCGGGGACCAAGCTGGAGGTCCTGGTCTGCAAGCAGATCGACATCAACCACGACGGCAAGGTCGACGTGGTGACCTACTACGACAAGGAGGGCCGGGTCGCGAAGGAGGAGATCGACCTGGACTTCGACGGCAAGTTCGACGAGACGGTCTACTACGAGATCGGCAAGGTGGTGCGCAAGGAATACGACCGGAACCACGACGGCAAGATCGACACCTGGGCGTACTACGAGAACGAGAAGCTCGTCCGCATCGAGCGCGACTCGAAGTACCGCGGCAAGATCGACGTCTGGGAGTACTACGAGGCGGGTCGCCTCGAGCGCGTGGGCTACGACACCACGGGCTCGGGCCGCGTGGACCGCTGGGAGCGCGCGCCGGAGCTGCCCGACGACGACGACGGGCCGGCCACGCCGCGGCCGGCCCCCGCGGCCATCACGCCGGCGGTCAAGAAGTAGCGGTCGCGAGCACCCAACCCTCCCGGCGGCCCGGAAGGTTAGCGCTCCGGCGGCGTAGACTGAATCACCAACCCGCCGGAGCCAGCCATGTCCGAGAGCGCCGCCACCACCGGGTCCCCCACCGACGTCGTCGATCAGCTCGCCGGCCACATCGCGACCCTCCTCGCGCAGGGGCAGTCGCAGGAGAAGGTCGCCCGGATCCTGGTCGAGCAGGGGTGGGAGGACGAGACGGCGCGGAAGTTCGTGCAGGGCGTCGCGGCCGCGCTCGAGGACTACCGCAGCTCCCCCGCGGGGCGCCAGGCGCTGGCTTCGAAGTACCTCAAGCACGTGGGCTTCGGCGCGCTCTGGTTCATCGGCGGCGGCCTGTTCACCGCGATCACGTACGGCTCGGCCTCGTCGGGTGGCGGCACCTACGTCGTCGCGTACGGTGCCATCATCGCCGGTGCGATCGAGTTCTTCTGGGGCCTCTTCGGCTACCTGAAGCACCGCCCGCAGTAGCCCACCGCGCTGCCCTCCCGTTCCGCCGCCCCGCGCCGCCGACGCTGGCGGCGGTGGGACCGGGGGCCCCAGACCGGGGGTACTTTCGCCAGCTCGCGGCGCGAGGCCTTCTGCCCCCGGACTCGCGCCCCCTACCCCGCGCCGCGCCTCAACCCCTCGACCTTCAACCTCAAACCGTCTCGGTCGCGGCTCGTCCCCGTCCCCGCACGGCGACGGCTACCATGCCCTGCACTGGCCTGGGTGTTGCAACCCTCGACCCCGCGGGCTTCTCCGCGGAGGGTCGAATGCGGCGTGCGACGGCAGGGCTCGGCGGGCTGCTCGCGCTGGCGGGGCTCGCGCTCGGCGGCTGCACCACGATCATCTACGTCGACAGGCACGACGGCGGCGCCGCCGCGCAGTCCGATGGCGGCGGCGGCAAGGGCCTGTGCGCACCGTGCGAGACCCACGACGACTGCGGTGGGCCCGACGACTACTGCCTGCGGAACAACAACACCGACGAGGTCTTCTGCGCCGTCACGTGCCAGGGCGGAGCGTGCCCCGACGGGTTCACCTGCGTCCACATCTCGGGGAGCGGCATCGAGGCCGATCAGTGCGTGCCCACGACGGGGAGCTGCGCCGACACGCCGGTGCCCACCGGATGCGCCCCCGCGTGCGGCGCCAACGAGACCTGCCAGGACGGCTCGTGCGTGCCCACCGGCGGCTGCAACCCCGCGTGCGGCGCCAACGAGACCTGCCAGAACGGCACCTGCGTGCCCGCCGGCGGCTGCAACCCCGCCTGCCAGAGCGGCCAGACCTGCCAGAACGGCACCTGCGTACCCACCGGCGGCTGCAACCCCGCCTGCCAGGGTGGGCAGGTCTGCCAGAACGGCACCTGCGTCACGCCCGCGCCCTACGAGGCCGAGCTGCAGCACTGCGTCGACGTGATCAACCAGTACCGGGCGACGAACGGCAGGCCGCCGTACACCCGCTCCGCGGCGATCGAGGCGTACGCCGCGGAGGGCGCGCAGTACGACTCCCAGCACGGCTCGGCCCACGGCCACTTCATGGCCACGCAGGGCGGCGGCGTGGCCTGGGCCGAGAACGAGATCCCCGGCTGGGACATGAGCTTCGGCAACGGCTCCGTCATGGGCGTCATCGACGAGGGCCTGCAGATGATGTGGGACGAGGGCCCGGCGGCGGCCACCACGACAACATGAACGGGGGTTACACCGAGGTCGGCTGCGGCATCTTCGTGACGGGCGGCAACGAGGTCTGGGTGATCCAGGACTTCGCATAGCCCTCACCGCCTCCGCCGAAGAGGGTTCGAGCACCTCCGTCACCGCCTCGCCACAAGAGACCGGGTGGGGATCGCTGGAGCGTGCACCCGTTCCCGCACTCGCACGGGTCGCACGACCCTTCCGTCTCCAGGGCAGTTGCTTGACGTGACTGCCTCCCCGCCATACGGTGAAGGGAGAGCGGGAAGGGCGTATGGCCATTCGCACGACCGACGATCTCTACGAGTTGATCCGCAAGCTGCCGACAGCGGATCGTCTCCGGCTGGTCGAGCGCATCGTGCGCGACCTCTCCGCGGAGCCGGGCGGCGACGAGGTCTACGATTGGGGCCAACTCGCGGGCGTCGCCTCCGACCTGACGGACGGGGAGGACGCGCAGGCCTACGTGACCCGCAGTCGGAGGGAAGCCGACGCGCGCCGTGACACCTCCTCCCGTGGTGGCCGGTGAAGCTGGCCGACGCGCTCTCGGGCGTCCACCGGCTCTTCCTCGACACGGCCCCGGTCATCTACTACGTTGAGAACGTGTCGCCCCATCGCGCGCTGATGGACGCCCTGGTGCAGCGCTGCCAGGGCGGGACGTTGCGATTCGTCACCTCGCCCATCACGCTCGCCGAGTGCCTCGTGCTGCCGCTCCGACGAGGGAATCGACCGCTCGCCGAGTCATTCCAGCGAGTCATCACCCGCGGCGCAGCTACCGAGTACGCTGGCATCGACCGGGTGGCCGAGTTGGCCGCGGGGCTTCGAGCCACGCTCAACCTGACGCTGACCGATGCCTTCCAGGCCGCCTGCGCCACTACGGCTGGCTGCGAGGCGTTCCTGACGAATGACCACGACCTGAAGAGAGTATCGGGGCTGCGGGTCCTGGTGCTCGACGAACTGGAGCTCTGAGCGGCGCGCCCGAGAGGAACGGCTGCGCAGCCAGGGCTACCGCTTCCTCTTCTTCGGCGGCTTGGCCTTCGCGGCCTTGGCCTTGCCCGCGCCCGCCTTCGCGCCCGGAGGCGCCGGCTCCGCGCCTTCCGCCTTGGCGCCCGCCGCGCCCGCGCCGGGCCGCAGCGGCTGCAGCGCGCCCGACTCGAGGTCCTGCGCGAACTCGGCCCGCTGGTTCGACGCGACGCCGTGGCGCGTCTTGCGCCACTTCGATTGGTACAGGAGCAAGAAGGCCATGGCGTCGGCCACGTGCCGGCGCTCGACCGGCCGCGAGGTCCAGAGATCGCTGTCCTCGCCGGGGTCGGCCACGACATCGAAGAGCGAGGCCTTGCCGCCGGCGATCATCAGCTTGTAGCGGCCGAGGCGCATGGCCCAGGCGATCTCGTACTGGCTGGTGAACGACGGCCGCGGGTAGCCGGCGAGCGCGCCCTGCGCCACGGGGATCAGCGACTCCCCCTGCGCGTCGCCCGGGATGGGCACGCCGAGGGCGTCGGCCATGGTCGGCAGGAGGTCGATGGAGTCGGCGTTCTCGTCCTCGAGGCGGCCGGCCGGGAAGAGCGGCGGGTACGACACGATGAGCGGCACCTGCACCATGGTCTGGCGGACGGAGCCGCCGTGGCCGACGCGCCCCTTCTCCCAGAACTCGTCGCCGTGGTCGGCGTTGATGATGAAGAGCGTATCTTCGTAGAGGCCCTTCTCCTTGAGCTTGGCGACAATGGTGCCGAAGTGGTGGTCGCCGAAGGAGAGCGCGCTGTCGTAGAGGGCGCGGATGCGGACCTTGTCGCGGTCGGTGATCTTCATGCGACCGCCGATGATCGCCTCGAGAGCCTGGCCCGAGCACCACTTCTCGAACGGCCCCTTGTAGGGCGTCGGGTCGTACTTGTCGAGCCACGGCTGCCGGCCGCGCCACGACACGTGCCCCTCGATGGTCCCCATGTAGTAGAGCCAGGGCCTGTCGCCCTGCTTGTCGATGAACTCGATGGCGTGGCGGGCCAGGTCGTTGGCCATGATCCCGCCGCCGTCGTGGATGTTGCTGCTGAACCTGTTCCAGTGCTCGCCGAAGCCCCAGTGCCTCGAGACGTAGCCGTTCGACGTCATGCAGGCCAGGTAGAGGCCCGAGGGCTTGAGGGCCTTGGGGATGCTCGTGAGCGTCTGCTTGAGGTGCATCCCCTCGACGAACATGCGGTGGTTGATGACGTAGGTCGAGGTCCACAGGCTGCCGTGGCTCGACCGCGACTCGTTCCCCTGGCTGTAGCCCCAGAACGGGATGCCCCGCTTCGCGATCTCCGTCAGGTTGGGCATCTCGACGCGCGTCTTGGGGTTGTACGGCGGCAGCTTGTCGGCGCGGAACGAGTCGGCGAGCCAGAAGAAGATGTGCTTGGGCCGCTTCTCGTACATCACCTGCGGCATCGGCCCCGGCAGGGTGAGCGCGCCGTCGGTGAGCGTCACGCTCTGGCACCCCTGCCCCTCGGCGGCGATCTCGAGGCGCGCGATCTGCCCCTTGACCGACGACAGGTCGAGGCGCACGCCGCCGTGGCCGCCCGTGCGGTCGATCGGGCCGCCCGCGCCGGGGGTCACGCGCACGTGGACGCTGCAGGTGCCCTGCGCCGCCGCCTGGGCCGCGAGGGCCATGCCGGGGCGGGTGATCGACACGTACCAGGCGAGCGCCCCACCCACCGGGATCACGAGGCCCCCCTTGCCATCGTGGACGGGCGGCAGGTCGTCCTCGGGCGCCTCCTTGCCCACGGCGATCCACTGGATCGCGATCCGTGAGCCGGGCACGAGCTCGATCGTGTTTTCGCCGGCGGTGAAGGCGCCCGCCGGCACGTCGAGCGCGGCGGTCTGCCAGCCGGGGCTCAGCTGGGCGAGGCCGGCCTCCTGGCCGTTGACCTTGGCGCGCAGCCGCGCGGGCGCCCTGGCGGAGGCGCGCACGAAGAGCCGGGCGCCCTCCTGCTGGCCGACGGCGAGCGGCACCTCAAGACGCGCGGGCCGCGTGACCACCGCGACCTTCTTCCCGTCCTCGACAGCGCCCGTCTGCCAGCCGGCCGCGGCGCGGGAGAGGGTGTACTTGCCGAACCCGGGCTCGCCCGCGGGCACCACCAGCCCGCCCTTGCGCTGCACGTGCGCGAGGAGGCGGTTGTCCGTCAGACGGAAGACCGGGTGCTCGGGGCCCTTGGCGGCGTCCCAGCCGGCGCCGGGGGCCAGGGCCGCGGCCGCTCCTGCGCCGGCGGCAGGTGCCGCACCGACGACCGGCGCCGGGCCGGCAGCGGGCCCCTTGCCGGCGGCCAGCGCCTTCCCGGCAGGGGGCGCAGCGCCCGTCGGGGCGGTGGTCCAGCGACCCGGGTCGGCCTTGGAGTTGTTGCACCCCGCTGCGATGAGCAGGGCCACGAGATACACGAAGGCGACGTCTTTCGGGGTCTTCACGGCAGTGCTTCGCTCGAAGGTTGGAGGTTCTGGGGTCGCGGGCCTGCGGTAGATCACTTCTGGTCGATCTGCTTGAGGTGCTTCGCCATCCTCACGATCAGCTCGTCCCCCCGCTTCTTGTAGAAGTCGAATTGCTCGATGGCGTTCTTGTCCTTCGGGTTCTGCCACTTCGACTGGATGAGATCGGGCAGCTGGATCTTCATCATCTCGTGGAGCTCGTAGAAGTTGGGCACCATCTCCGACTCGTCGCCGCGCTCGCACAGCTTCCCGGTCTCGACGATGAGCGTCTGGATCTGGGCCGCGAAGGTGTTGTCCCACCAGAGCTGCAGCTTCTCGGTGCGCTTGGGGTCGTTGCGCAGCTCCTCTTCCTTCGCGATCAGCTCGCGGAAGGTCTTCTCGTAGTCCTTGTGGAGCTTGGTGAGCGCGCGCTTGTTCTTCTTGTCGAACGCGCGCAGCCCCGCCACGTATTCCTTGAAGAGCTCGCGCTCCTCCTTGGTCCAGAGGTCCTCTTTCTTCTTGAAGAGGTTGCGCACGAAGTCCTTGACGACCGCCTTGTCGGGCTCGGGCCCCTTCTTGGGCGCCGCGTCGAACTTGGGCGGCCCCTTGGTCAGCTGGTCGACCATGCTCTCGCCCTTGCAGCTTTCACCGCACCCCGCGAGGCTGAACCCGAGGACGAACACGAGCGCGTGCCGCATGCAGTCTCCCCTCTAGAGGACGCGCTACCTTACACTGGAGGCGGCGGGGTGTAAAGAAAGCGGCCGGGCTTGACCTCGAGGGCCCTGGCCGGCTAGCTTCGCCGCTGGTCGTCAGCCGGGACCAGCGGTCGTGCGCGAGATCGTCTCATTCAGCCTGGTGTCGCTCTCCGCGGTCTTCTTCGTCGTCGATCCGTTCGCGGCGATCCCGATGTTCCTGGCCATGACCCGCAGCGACAGCGCGGCGAAGCGCCGCGGCATGGCGCTGCGCGCCAGCATCGCCACCTTCGCGATCCTCGCCGTCTTCTCGCTCGCGGGCGCGGTCATCTTCCGCACGCTCGGCATCTCGATCGGCGCCTTCAAGGTCGCCGGGGGCGTGCTGCTGCTCATCATGTCCATCGACATGCTGCGCACCAAGCCCTCGCCGGCCCGCATCACGCAAGGCGAAGTCGACGAGGGGACGCAGAAGGACGACATCGCCATCGTGCCGCTGGCCATGCCCCTCCTCGCCGGCCCGGGCTCCATCGCCACGGTCGTGGTCCTCATGGGCCGCGCGCGGACCGACCACGGGCACTGGTGGCAGGTCGCCGCCATCCTGGGCGCGATCGGCGTGACCTCGGTCGCGTGCTACCTCGTGCTGCGCGCGGCCTCGCGCATCGATCGCGTGCTCGGACAGAGCGGCATGAGCATCCTGTCGCGGGTGGCGGGCCTGCTGCTGGCCGCGATCGCCATCCAGTTCATGCTGGATGGCATCCGCGACAGCCTGCCGGCGCTGATGTCACGCCACTGACGCGCCGGTGGGGGAGATCTCACGGCATTCGTTGACGTTCCGCGGGCCGCCCCCTATACTGCGCGCAACTTCGTGGCGGGCCATCGAGCATGAGACTCTATAGCGGAAAGATTCCGCTCATCTGCGGCGAGATCGTGAAGCAGCTCACGGCGG
>JACRCY010000271.1 GCA_016218785.1 Deltaproteobacteria bacterium | reverse complement strand
TGGCTCGCCGCCGCTCGCCCCTTGGGCCGCCCGCGCGCCGCGGGCGCCAGGAGCAGCAGCACCCCGGCCGCGACTACGCCGACGAGGATGCGCCTCACGCTACAGGTCCTCGCAGGACTTGATCAACTCGGGGATGAAGCTCTCCCGCACCTGGATGAGGGTCCCGAAGCGCGTCGTCATCGGGACGTCGATGATGCTCTCACCAAGCGTCGGCAGGTCGGCGATGACCTCGTCCCCCTCATCGAAGATGGCCATCTGCGGCTTCTGGTAGATCGTGGGCGCCGCCGAGGACTTGGGCGACTCGGCGTAGGCGGTGGCGGTCCCGGCGAGCAGGACCAGGGCGGCGAGGAGCGCGACGCAGCGGGCCATGGACGTCCCTCCATTCACCGGGCGGAGATCCGCCCGTGGGCCTGGAGACGCACCGGCCGCCGATTCGATCTGCCGTCACCCAGGGCGTCGCTCGCGCGTGCGCCCGCCGGATGGGGGTCGTGGTGGCGGGGGCTTACGTCAGCAGAGACGCCGGGAGAGCGTTGCGGATGGGCCGGCAGGAGGTGCGCAGGGGTCTGCGCTCGCCCCGGGTCCAGTTGTCACGGCGTTCGGCGGGGCACCACCCGCCGGGCCTCCCTACCGCGGCGCCGCCGCCAGCTGCGCGGCCAGCGCGCGGTGCGGGGCGGATCCCAGGTGCGCGCGCAGGTCCGCGGGCGGCACGTAGCGCGCCCCCGCGAAGCGCCGCCGCAGGACCGCCAGGCGCGCCGCGGCCTCCGCGAGCCGCGCCCGGGTGTCCGCGTCCCGCTCGGCCGCGTGCACCAGCGCCTCCCGCGCACGCTCCTGCAGGTCGGCGCGGTGGCACACGAGGAACGCGTCGCAGCCGGCCCGCAGCGCCGCGACCACCAGCTCCTCGATGCCGTAGCGGTCGGCGACGGCCTTCATCTCCAGGTCGTCGGAGACGATGACGCCGTCGAAGCCCAGGTCGCGCCGCAGCAGCCCGAGCACCCGCGGCGACATGGTGGCGGGCACGTCCGGGTCGAGGGCCGGGAAGACCACGTGGGCGGTCATGATCATCGGCACCCCGTCGGCCACCGCGCGCGCGAAGGGCACCAGCTCGACGCCGCGCAGCCGCGCCTCGACGTGCGCGACCACCGGGAGGTCCAGGTGGCTGTCGGTGATGGTGTCGCCATGGCCCGGGAAGTGCTTGCCGCACGAGCCGACGCCGGCGTCGTGCAGCCCGCGCAGGAGCGCGCTGCCGCGCGCCGCCACTGCGGCCGGGTCCGTCCCCAGGGCGCGGTCGCCGATGACCGGGTTCTGCGGGTTGGTGTGGACATCGAGGACCGGGGCGAAGTCGAGGGCGAACCCGAGCGCCGCCAGCTCCGCGCCGAGGGCTCGGCCCACCTGGCCGGCGACTGCGGGGGGGAGCTGCGCCAGCGCCGCCATCGGGGGCCACTCGGTCGCCGGCGCGCGCACCCGCTGTACCCGCCCGCCCTCCTGGTCGACGCAGGTCAGCAGCGGGGCGTCCGGCGGCGCCGCGCCCCGCAGCGCGGCGTTGAGGTCCGCCACCTGCTCGGGGGCGCCGACGTTGCGCGCGAACAGGATGGCGCCGCCGACGTGGCCCGCGCGCACGCGCGCGAGCAGCTCGGCCGGCGCCGCCTGGCCGTCGAACCCGACGATGAGCGTGCTCCCGGCGACGGCGGCGAGAGCGGTGGCCACGGTGTCGATCCTTCGGGTCGGGGTGGAGCGGACTAGGGGCAGGCGCTGCCGCTGCAGTTGCCCGGGTTGGCGCAGCACACGCCACTGCAGCACTTGTGACCACTGGCGCACGAGGTCCCATTGGCGACGGGGACGCAGGTCCCGGTGCCGTTGCACAACGCGCAGGACGTATCCCCACCCGTCCCGCACTCGGTGGTCGAGGGCCACAGCGCGCAGGCGCCGTTGCCGTCGCAGTCCCCGGTGGTCCCGCAGGTGGAGGCCGCCTCCGCGGTGCAGTCGCCGTTCGGGTCCGAGCCCGCCCCCACGTCGTTGCACGCCCCGCTGCCGTTGCACATCTTGCAGAGGCCGCAGTCGGTCCCCGAGGGGTAGCGCTGGCACCCGCCGCTGCCGTCGCACCGGCCGTTGGTGCCGCAGCTGGCCGCGCCCTGGTCGCTGCAGTCCCCGCCCGAAGGCTGGCCCGCGCCCACGTAGACGTTGCAGTTGCCGCTGCCGTCGCAGCTCCGGCAGACGCCGCAGTCGGTCCCCGACGGGTAGCGCTGGCACGCGCCGCTGCCGTTGCACAGCCCGTTGGTGCCGCAGCTGGCGGCGCCCTGGTCGCTGCAGTCCCCGCCCGAGGGCTGGCCCGCGCCCACGTAGACGTTGCAGTTGCCGCCGCCGTCGCAGCTCCGGCAGGTGCCGCAGTCGGTGCCCGACGCGTACAGGGTACAGCCACCGCCCCCGTTGCACACCCCGGTGGTACCGCAGCTGGTGGCCCCCTGGTCGCTACAGTCGTTGTTCGGGTCGTTGCCCGACCCCACGTTGTTGCACGCCCCGCTGCCGTTGCAGATCTTGCACGACGCGCACCTGGTCCCCGCGGCCCACAGGGCGCAGCCGCCGCCGCCGTCGCAGTTCCCGTTGAGCCCGCAGGTGCTCTGCGCTTGCTGGGTGCAGTCGTCGTTCGGGTCGTTGCCCGAGCCCACGTTGTTGCACGACCCGCTGCCGTTGCAGATCTTGCACGAGGCGCACCGGGTCCCCGACCCATAGAGGGCACAGCTACCGCTCCCGTTGCAGCTCCCGGTGGTCCCACAACTGGCGGCGCCCTGGTCGGCGCACTCGTTGTTCGGGTCGTTGCCGGCGCCCACGTTGTTGCACGACCCGCTGCCGTTGCAGATCTTGCACAGGGCGCAGTTGGTGCCCGCCGGATACAGCGCGCACGCGCCGGCGCCGTCGCACACGCCGGTGCGGCCGCAGGTCGAGGCGGCCTGCGTGCTGCACTGCTCGTTCGTGTCCTGCCCGATCGACACGTAGCCGCAGTGCCCGCCGCCGTCGCACACGAGGCACGTCCCGCAGGAGGTGTTGGACACGAAGCAGTCCACGCCGCCCGTGCCGCAGCTGGCGTCGGAGCTCCCCACGCAGGCGGTGCCCGTCCAGCAGGTCCCGCAGCACACCGCCGCGCCGGCGGCGGGTACGCGGCACTGGCCGCCGGGGCAGCCCTGGTGGTCCGCGAAGTTGGTGTTGTGACACACCCCGATGTCGCACGAATCGGTGGTGCACACGTTGAGGTCGTTGCAGGTGTGGCAGGCCTCGCCGCCGATGCCGCACTGCCCGGTCGACACCGACTCGATGAAGACGCAGCTGTCGGCGGGGGAGGCGGTCACGCAGCACCCGCTGCACCCGGTGGCGGGGTCGCAGGCACACTTCCAGAGGCTGCCGGTCCACTTGCACGCGGTGCCGATCGCGCAGGGGACCTCGCCCGTGGCATCGTCGGCGATGCCGTCACAGTCGTCGTCGAGGCCGTTGCAGGACTGCGCGGTCTCCTGCTGCGGCTGCGCCGCGCCGACGCAGCGCGGCGACGCGGCCGCGGTCACGTCCTCGTCCTTGCAGGGACGGCGCGACGCCGGGTTGCGCGTGGCCACCGGCACCAGGCGGCTGCAGATGCAGGCGCCCTCCTTCTTGGAGCACTCGCCGACGTCGTTGTCGGTGCACCTGGTCCCCGCCACCGTCTGGCCGGTGGTGCTGTCCGGGTTCCCCTCGTCCTCCAGGCCGTCGCAGTCGTCGTCCTTGCCGTTGCACAGCTCGACCGCCCACGGGTGTCGGCTCGGGTCGGTGTCGTCGCACTCCTCGGTGCTGTTGTACCCGTCGCCGTCCGCGTCGTCGGTGCACGGGGAGTCGTAGCTGCAGTTCTGCTTCTTGCCGTCGCCGCACCGGTCGGGCGCGCCGGGGAAGGTGTGGGGGTCGGCGTCGTCGCAGTCCTCCAGGCCCGCCAGCGGGTTGCACCCGGCGCCCGGGTCGTTGCGCATGAAGCCGTCGCCGTCGCCGTCGCAGGTGGGGCTGGGGCAGCCCGTGCGGGCCTGGCAGGCCGGATCGGCGCCCTGGCACTTCGGGTCATTGGCCGCGTTGCGTAGGCTGCAGTCGTGGATCGTCACCTGCCCCAAGGAGTCGCGCGCGCAGAAGCCGCGCAGCGCCAGGTCGCGGCACCCGCCCTGCTTGCCGTTGCACGAAGCCGCCGCGCCCGGGTAGATGCCGGAGTCGGTGTCGTCGCAGTCGGCCTGGCCGGCCGGCGGGTTGCACCCGTTCGTGGGGTCGTCGCGCATGAAGCCGTCGCCGTCGACGTCGCACGGCATGCACCCCTCGTCCGTCTGCCCGTCGCAGTTGTTGTCGATGTGGTCGCCGCAGACTTCGGTGACCCCGGGGTGGATGTTGCGATCGTTGTCGTTGCAGTCGCACAGCGGCGGCAGCGGGGCGTCTTCCTTGCCGCACCCGGGCGTGCCGTCGCAGTCGGCGTCGTTGCACGGGTTGAGCTTGCCGTCGCAGTTGTGGTCGACCCCGTCGCCGCAGTTGGTGCAGTCCTCGGTGGCGGCGGGATGCGCCACCGCGTCGCGGCGGCTGGCGGGGTGGACGTCGTACCGCTCGTCGTCGCAGTCGCGGCAGTCGAAGTACTGCTGGAAGTTGAAGTCGGTCTCGTCGTTGGGGTTGCAGTCCAGGCACTTCAGGTAGCCGTCCCCGTCGACGTCGGTCTCGTCGGGCCCCAGCTTGCCGTCGCAGTCGTCGTCGCGCCCGTTGCAGCGCTCGGTGGCGAGCGGGTTGACGCGCGGATCGTTGTCGTCACAGTCGGCGTAGACGCAGTCGACCCCTTCGGCCGCCATGGCGGCGCACGCCGCCACGGACGGGAAGCCGTCGCCGTCCTGGTCCCCCCCGCCCGGCACCGCCGCCAGCTTCAGGCTCGCCTCGACCGTCCCCTCGACCCGGTAGGCGCGGGAGCCCACCTGCGCCCCGGCGGCGTCGCGGCCCACGATGTGCACCAGGTAGGTGCCGGCGTCGAGGAAGCGCACCGCCAGCTTGAGCTCCTTTCCCGGCTGCGAGATGTCCTGGTCGGCGGGGAGCGCCTGGCCGAGGGTCTCGGCCACGTTCTGCATCGCCGTCATGTCGCGCACGGTGAAGTCGAAGCTCGCGACCTTGCGCTCCGCCGACACCGTGAGCAGGAGCGCGGTCGGCTCGGAGCAGGCCGCGAGCAGGGAAACCGCGCCGACAAGCGCGGCGAGCAGGCCGCGGGTACGCACGGGGTTCACGGGTCGCCCTCTCCCACCTGGCCGGTGACCGGCCCTGGTCATCGCGTGGATCCCATTATACTCTCTGGCCGGATCGGCGGCAGCCGCCTCTCGTCCGCCGGACGCCAGGATGCCCCATGAAGGTCCTCCGCCTCGCCCACGTGGCCGTCGCCGTATCCGACCTCGAGGCCGCCGGGGCGGCCTTCGCGGCCCTCGGGCTCCAGGCCCAGGCCCCGGAGTTGGTGGCCGCCCAGCGGACCCGCGCAGCCCTGGTCCCGATCGGCGCCGGCAACGTGGAGCTGATCGCGCCCGCCGGCAACGAGGGGCTGCAGCGGTTCCTCGACCGCCGGGGCGCGGGGCTGCACCACCTCTGCCTCGAGGTCGACGACCTCGTCGCCGCGCTCGCCGAGCTGAAAGGCAAGGGGCTGCGCCTGATCGACGAGGCGCCGCGCCCGGGGGCGCACGGCTACCAGGTGGCGTTCCTGCACCCGGCGTCGTGCGGCGGCGTCCTGATCGAGCTGTGCGAGGCCGCGCCCGCGTCCCCCGCAGGCGCCGCGCCGTCGGCGAAGTAGGCGGCCAAGTAGGCGGCCAAGTAGGCGGCGTCGCTTGACTCTGCGGCGGAGCGCCCCGTATAGTCGCGCCGTTTCGTCGTCCTTCGTCCCCGGGCAACCCTAGAGGCCACGCCCCGCGTCCGAGCAGGCACCGCTCGCCTCGGCCGCGTGCGTGGGAGGTGGAAATGAAGCGGCACTGCTGGCTCGTCGTGCTCCTGACCGTCGCCCTCGCCCTCCCGGCGGCGGCGCAGATGCCCCCGGGCATGGGCCCCGGCGGCGGCGGCACGCGCCCGCCGCCCAAGCCCGACGAGGACAAGGAAGAGGGTCAGGCCGAGGCCGCGCCGCCGTCCACGCAGGACGAGCCGACCCTGCAGCCGGTGCCGACCTACCCGGGCCAGGCCGAGAAGGAGCTGCAGTTCTTCGAGGCGCACGGCTACCTGCGCGCGCGCTACGACTTCTTCTACAAGTTCAACCTCGGCTTCAAGGAGACCACCTTCTCGCCGTTCCCCACCCCGATCTGCTCCCGCACCCTGACCGGCAACCAGACGCCCAGCCCGAGCCAGCCGGCGCTGTGCGGCGGCAAGGACGGCAACACGATCGACGGCGCCAACATGCGCTTCCGCTTCGATCCGACGCTCAACATCTCCGAGCACGTGCGCATCCGGGCGCAGATCGACATGCTCGACAACCTGGTCCTCGGGTCCACGCCCGAGAGCTGGGCCTCGGGGCAGGTGGCGGTGGGCAACGCGCCCCTCGGGGCCTTCTCCACGAGCCAGGTGCCGCCCACCGCGGGCCGCAACTCCTGGAGCGACAGCATCGCGGTCAAGCGCGCGTGGGGCGAGGTCCGGCTCCCCATCGGCGAGCTGCGCTTCGGCCGCATGCCCTCGCAGTGGGGCATGGGGCTCCTGGCCAACGACGGCAACTGCCTCGACTGCGACTACGGCTCGACCGCCGACCGCCTCATGTTCGTCACGCGGCTGTACGACCACCTGATCGGCGCGGGCTACGGCTGGGTCTACTCGGGGATCAACAGCACCCAAGTTGCGGCCTGGCAGAACAAGTACTACGGCCAGGGGTTCACCCTCGACCGCAAGTGGGGCGTCTCCGAGTGGCTGCTGCTCGCCGGCCGCATCGACAAGCCGGCGGAGTGGAAGGAGAAGGTGCAGCGCGGCGACGTGGCGGTGAACTACGGCACCTACCACCTCTTCCGCACCCAGGAGAACGACATCCGCTTCAACTCGACCGTCGCGCTCACCGACTCCGACAACCCCGGCGGCTCCGGCGGCCTCCGCGACCTGTACGTCAAGCGCGGCGCGTTCGCGTGGATCCCGGACGTGTGGTTCAAGCTGTCGTACAAGGGGCTCGACCTGGAGCTGGAAGGGGTCTACATCTATGGCGACATCGACCACGCCGAGGACATCAGCCCGCGCCTCGACAAGGGGCTGAAGATCCGGCAGTGGGGCTTCGCGCTCCGCTCCCAGTACCGCTTCCTCAACGACTCGCTGCGCGTGGGCGTCGAGATCGGCTCCGCCTCGGGCGACTCGACCGAGAACGCCAACATCAACTACCTGGACTTCCGCGGCGAGTTCAACCCGCCCGTGGTCGGCTCCAACACCAACGGCCGGTTCCACTTCACGCCCGACTTCCACGTCGACGAGATCCTGTGGCGCCGCATCTACGGCGCGGTCGCGAACGCGACCTACTTCAAGGGGCACATCGCCTACGACATCGTCGAGAGCTTCGGCGCGCGCCTCGACCTCATCCACTCGATCGCCAACGTGCCCGTGGCCACGCCGGGCAACGCCCTCAACTACGGCCTCGAGCTCGACATCCACGTCGGCTACCACAACGACGACGAGGGCTTCTTCACCGGCATCACCTACGGGGTGCTCTTCCCCTTCGGCGCGCTGGATCACCCCGCCACCAAGGACGGCGAGAGCTTCTGGGGCCCCACCTACGGCGGCGGCGCCAAGATCGCCCAGGTGGTGCGGCTCTGGGTCGGCATCAAGTTCTGACGCGACGGCCGAGGAGACGCTGGCGCCGCCGCTCCTCAGAAGAGCGGGTAGACGTAGGGCGCCACGGCCGCCGACTGATTCAGGTACATGACCAGCGCCAGCACCAGGAGCAGCACGACCAGCAGCGCCAGCCAGAAGGCGCGGTGACGGGCGCGGACGCGCACCCGTTGCACGAGCTCCCGCAGCCGTGCCGCGACCGGCGTCAGGCGAGGAGGACGGGCCACCCGCGGGTCCCGGGCTACTTCTTCTTGCCCTTCCCCGGGTCCTTCTTGGCCGGCGCGTCGAACGCCCCGCCCAGCTGCTTGATCCAGTCCTCGATCTCCTTGCGCTCCTTCGCCTTCAGCTTCTCGCCGGCGATGGCCAGGTACTTGCGGAAGCAGTCGACCGCCTTCTCGTTCTCGCGCTTCTGCGCCCACATCATGGCGAGGTCGTGCCACGCGTCCCCGAACTTGTCGTCGACCTTGAGCGCCTCGAGGTACTGCTCGATGGCCGCGTCGATGTTCCCCTTGGCCCGCAGCGCCACGCCGAGGTTGAAGCGGTACATGGCCAGCTTGGGCGCGAGCGCGATGGCCTTCTTGAACTGCACCATGGCCTCGTCGAGCTTCTTCACGTTGCGCAGCGCCACCCCGTAGTTGTTCAGCGCGGTGTGGTCGTTGGGCGCGTTCTTGACGCCCTGCTCCGCCATCTTGAGCGCCTTCTCCGGCAGCCCCTTCTTGCGGTAGATGGTGGCCAGGTTGACGTAGCTCTCCACGTCCTTGGGGTTGAGGCCGATGGCCTGCTCGAGCGCCTTCAGGGCGTCGTCCACGCGCTCGGCGCGCGCGTAGGCGGCGCCCAGGTTGGCCCAGAAGTCGGCGCGCTTGGGCTTGAGCTTGCTCGCCGCCTCGTAGGCCTTGACGGCCTCGGCGATCATCCCCTTGGCGCGCAGGATGTTGCCCATCACGAAGTGGCAGTCGGCGTAGCTCTGGCGCAGCTCGACGCACTTCTTCAACTCGGCGAGGGCCTCGTCCTGCTTGCCGTCGCGCTTGAGGGCGCGGGCGATCTTGTAGCGCGTGTCGGCCTCGTCGGCGCGCGCCGGGCCGCTGCAGGCCAGGGTCACGGCCAGGACCACGAGTGCGGTGGTGCTGCGAACGCTCACGGGACACCTCCCGCGGCGATTATCTCCGCGAGGAGGCACCGAGCGCAAGCACGTCAGGCAGAGATCGGCGGCTCGGCAGCGGGCGCGGGCGGCGCCGCGGACGGGGCGGGGGCCTC
>JACRCY010000270.1 GCA_016218785.1 Deltaproteobacteria bacterium | reverse complement strand
GCGCCTCGTGGGCGGAGCGACTTTTTGATCCGCATGCAAATCACTCGACGTTCCGAAAACGGCTCAGGCCCCTACTCGACTACCTGGACGCCGTCGCATGAGCCGCCGACGGGCGACCGAGAAAGTGCGCAAGTCGAGCCTCGTGGGAATGGGAATGTCTTGGCGGGCGTCGAGGTTTCCGGCTATAAAGCCCGACAGATGGACGACGCCACGACCCAGCCACGGCCTCCCGGCTTCGTGCGCGCGGCCTGCGAGGCGGCGGCGGTCTGCCTGGTGGCCGCGGTCGTCGGCCTCGCCGCGAACGGCACCCGCCAGCGGCCGCTCACCGTGGGCGGCCCCGTGCCGACCACGCCGGAGTCGTGCCAGGCGCCGCCGGTGGAGGACGCGAGGCCGGTGCCCTTCATCGAACCGACGCTCGCGAGCAAGCGACACGGCCAGGCCGGGGTCCTCTTCGTGGATGCGCGCCCCCGTCCCGATTTCACGGTGGCCCACGTCGCGGGCGCCATCAGCATCTCCGCCGACGATCCGCTCACCGACCCGGCGCACCTCCAGGCGCTGAGGCAGGCGCAGCTCGTCGTGGTGTACTGCGACCGGCCGCAGTGCGGCCTCTCGACGCGCCTCGGCCAGCGGCTGCGCGCGCTGGGCCTCCTCGACGTGCGCGTGCTCGCCGAGGGGTGGCACGCCTGGTACGTCGCGGGCTTCCCGGCCCAGTCTGGCGGAGAGCTCTGACGTGGGCGTGCTCCCCCGCTTCCTCGCCGACGCCCGCGTGGCGACGGTCGCCCGCATCGCCATCGGCGCGCTGTTCATCTACGCCGCGTCGAGCAAGTTCGACCCGCTCAAGTTCGCGCAGGAGGTGAACAACTACCGCCTCCTGCCGGCGCCCCTGGTGAACCTGGTCGCCGTCGCCCTCCCCTTCGCGGAGCTGCTGGCCGGCATCATGCTCGTCGTCGGGCTGCGCGTCCGCGCCGGCGCGCTCGCCGTCGTGGGGATGCTGTGCGGCTTCATCTTCGCCATGAGCTACGTCTGGGCGAAGGGGATCGACATCGAGTGCGGCTGCTTCGGCAAGGGGACGAAGGTCGGCTTCCGCGCCATCTCGGAGGACGTCGGCATGATGCTGCTGGCGATCGAGGCCTACGCCTTCGACCGCGGGCGCTTCGGCCTCGACGGGCTGATCGCGCGCCTCCGCGAACGCCACCCGGCCGGTTGGTGAGGCGGCCACCGTCTGGGCATTGGCGCTGCCTCGTCTCGGCACCGGGTCACGCAGACGCTGCCCAGGCCGGACGTCGCCCCGCCCGGACTGCCGGGTGGACCCGCGGTAGGAGGATCAGCATGATCATGCCCCGAGGTTCCCCATGAGGTCCGCGCGGGTGACGGTGACTCCTCCGGAAGAGCTCGTGCGCGAGATCGATCGCGCCGAGCGCAACCGCAGCAAGTTCGTGCTCGAGGCCGTGAGCCGCGCGATCGACCGGCGACGCCGTGACGACCTGAGGCGGTCCCTGCGCGAGCCTCACCGGGAGGCCGAGGAGTACGCCGCGCTCGGCATGGACGAGTGGCAGAGGACCTTGCCGGACGAGGACGCCGCGAGCCTCGTCGACCTGCGCGCCGGCCGGGCGGTCAAGTGGAAGCGAGGCACGGGCTGGGTCTTGTCTGCGGCGTGCCCGTGACCGGCACGCCGGGCACCGGAGCCCTGTGTCCCCGCCTGGCGCCGGGACGGAGCGGCCTGACCAAGGCCTCCTTCGCCCTGGTGGACCACCTGCGCTCGGTCGACAAGCGTCGCGTGCGGCGGCTCTTCGGCACCGTGGCGGAGACGGAGCTGCGGGACATCGACGACGGGCTGTCCCGGTTCCTCGGGCTCGCAGGCGCGTAGCCGCGCCGTGTGCGACCTTCCTGGCGTCTGAGGAGCCAGGCTCCGACCGCGGTTGCCGTCGGCGAGCGCGAGCGTTACCATGACGCTGAGGACGGACATGCGCACGCCCCGGATCTACGTCGACACCTCGGTCTTGGGGGGGAACTTCGACGACGAGTTTCGCGTGCCGACCCGGCGTCTGTTCGACGCCCTGCTCGAGGGACGGTGGGTGGCGCTGGTCTCCGACGTCACGGTGGACGAGTTGGCCGACGCCCCGCGCGAGGTGCGCGAGTTTGCCGCCAGCCTCCCGGCCGACGCGATGGAGCGGGTCGCTGCGGACGAGGAATGCGCAGAGCTGGCGGATGAGTACATCCGGGCGGCAGTCGTGCCGCCCAGCATGCGCGGCGACGCGCTGCACGTTGCGACGGCGGCGTGCCATGGAGCCGACCTCGTGGTCAGCTGGAACTATCGGCACCTCGTCAACTGGGCGAGGATCCGTGGCTTCAACGCGGTCAACCTGAGACTCGGTTACCCGGTGGTCGAGATCCGTTCTCCGCTGGAGGTTTCGTTCGATGAGCGCAGCGAAGACGTTTGATGCCGTGGCCACGATGCGCGCCATCCGGGCGCGGCGCGAGGAGGAGTTCGCGGGCCGCAGCTGGGGGGCCCGGCTGCGGGTCATCCGCGAGCGCGTCGCGTCCGACCCGCTCTGGCGCCGCCTGGCGGCCGCACCGGCCAACACACCGACCGACCCGCCTGCGGAGCCCGACGACCGCATCCCTCACGACCACTGAGATTCGCGGGGCCGGCCGGCCCGGCGTCGACCTCAGATCGGCCGGGCGAAGTACTCGATGGGCGAGGTGACGCGGAGCCGGCCGCGATCGAAGCGGTGCCGCAGGGTCCCGACGATCTGGGTCGCGCGCCGCGGCCGGAGCCGCTCGGCGTAGTAGCCCAGGGCGCGCGACACGCTGTCGTCCCCGTGCTTGACCTCGATGAGCTCCTCGAGCACGCCGTCCTTGAGGACGACGAAGTCGACCTCGCGGCCCTCCTTGTCGCGCAGGTAACGCAGCTCGTAGCGGAACCCCTCATGGTCCTCGGCGAGGTGCAGCCGCTTGAGGAGCGCGGCCGCGCAGAGGTTCTCGAATCGGGCGCCGTCGTCGCCGATGACGTCGCCCGTGTCGAAGAAGTAGACCTTGGGCGGTTTCTGGATGGCGCGCGGCAGGTTCCGGGTGTAGGGCCGCACCACGAAGACCACGTACATGCGCTCGAGCACCTCGAGCCACGCCTTGGCGGTCTTGGGCGAGACCTGGAGATCGGCGGCGAGGTTGGCGAGGACCACCTGGCGCCCCACGCGGTGGCGCAGGAGATCCGCGAACAGGGCCAGCAGCGAGAGGTGGCGCAGCGGCTCGAGATCCCGGATGTCCTCGCGCAGGATCCGGTCGAACCGCTCGCGCCGCCAGCGGCGCGCGAACCGCTCCGAGCCGTCGAGGAACGGTTCCGGGAAGCCGCCCACCGTGAGGAGCCGGCGCAGGGCCTCGGCGGGCTTCATCCGCGGCGGGATCTCGTCGAGGCTGAAGGGGTGCAGCCGCCAGTAGTGGTACCTCCCCATGAGCGAGTCGCCGCCGCGCCGGTACAGGTCGAGCCGGGCCGAGCCGGTGACCAGCACGGCGTGGCGATCACCCTGGACGTCGTAGACCCCCTTCACCCATTGCTTCCAGCGGGGGTACTTGTGGACTTCGTCGAAGACCAGGAGCCGGTCCTCATCACTCCAGCGCTTGGCCAGGAGGTCGCGACGGTCCTCGTCGTAGTCCCAGTTGAAGTAGCGCCCCGACGGAAAGTGGTCGCGGAGCAGGGCCTTGGCCAGGGTCGTCTTGCCGACCTGCCGCGGCCCGCCGACGAAGACCATCTTGCGCCGCAGATCCGCGAGGAGCGGCTTGGCGATGGATCGCATGTGGCTATCTTGACCCAGACTCCAAGACAGTCAAGGCCAGATTGGAGTACGCTCCAAGATGGCCAGGGTGTCGCGGCGGCCGCTTCGGCGCCTCGGCTACGGCCCCGGCACGAGGAACTGGGCGGAGACGAACGTCGCGCTTCCCGACCACCCAGCTGCCGTGCAGCGACCCTGTTCACTTCACCCGACCGGCAGCGTTCCGGCCAGGGTCCCCGGGAGGCGCTGATGGCTTCCCCCTTCTTCGAGCGCGCCGCGACCAGAGGGCGAATCTCGTGACCGAGCCGCCTGAGAAAGGAGGAGGACGCCCCGCTCTCGAGCTTGTGCCGCAGCTCCCCATGTGACACAATGTGCACATGAGAACCCTGACCGTTCGCGACCTTCACCTCAGGACGGGTCATTGGGTGCGCACGGCGTACCGATGCGGCGCGTCGATCGTCATCACCGAACGCGGGCGGCCCATGGCGACCTTGACGGCCTACGACGCGACGGCGCGACCTCGCGCGCTGCCCAGGCGGTCCGGCCTGAAGAAGCCTCTACCCAAGATCCGGGTCGACTCGTCCACCATCGTTTCGACGATGCGTGACCGGCCGTGATCTACTTCGACACCGCGTACATCGCGAAATGCTACCTGGACGAGCCCGGCGCGAGCTTTGTGCAGTCGCTGGCGGAGGAGGCGGACGGCCTCTGCTCGTGCGAGATCGCGCGGACGGAGCTGTTCGCCACCGTACACCGTCACTACCGCGAGGGCCGGATCACGCGGACACAGCTCCGCGAGGTGTTCGCCCTGTTTGAAGGCGAGGAGCAGGACGGCGTGTGGCTCTGGCTTCCCGTCACGTCGGCTCTCATACAGGCCGCCTGTGACACGATTCGCGCGCTGCGCGTCGGCGTGTTCGTGCGCGCCGCGGACGCCTTGCACCTTCAGTGCGCCAAGGAACACGGCCACGTCGAGCTCTTCACCAACGACCGGCACGTCATCGCGGCCGCGAGGCACTTCGGCCTGACTGCGAGGAACGTGATCCCGTGAACCCCCGGCTGGCGCAGGTCTCACACCCCACCTACGGCCCTGGCACGAGGATCTCCGTCGAACCGAGTGCGACGCCGCCCGACCAGCCGCCGACCACGAGCACGAGGCCGGAGGGGAGCAGTATCGCGCCGTGATGCTGGCGGCAGCAACGCCACGGTCCCACGGGACTCCGGGCCTTGCGTCACTCGAGGGGGCTTCCGTTCCGGAATCCGAGCTTCCGTCCCCTGAAACGAAGCCTCCGGGGACGGGGCGAAGGCTTCGGCGCGGGAAAAGGCCCTTCGTGCGCGACGTTGCACGGACGGTTGCAGCCGTCGTGGATTCGTGAGCCGCGCGACAGTCTCCCGGGGCGTGCAACCTGGCGATTCTCAACGGGACGGAGGCTTCGTTTCGGCGCCGGAAGCTTCCGCGGCCGCGGCGGAAGCTAATTCCTCGCGGCGGAAGGACGCCCGGCGGCGCCGGAAGCATGACCGCCGGGCAGCGCCGTCACCGGGGCGGCGAGGGAAGCTACCCGTTGTTCTCGGAGTCGTCCGCCTTGGGGGCGCGGCGCGAGGCGAGCCCGAGCCGGATGAGGTAGCTCCGCTTGGTGATCACGGTGCGGGCGGCGGTCGCCCACTCATCGAAGGCGAGCTTAAGGGCGATGAGCTTGTCCTGGCGCGCCGGATCCGGCCCCGGCATCGCCGCGAGCGGCGGCGTGGGCCCGAGGGCGGTCTCGACCAGCTGACCGAGGTGGGCGCGCATGGCGCGGGTGATACCCCGCTTCTCGAGCAGCTCGACGGCCTTCTTGTCGGCCTCGCGGCTGGCGGCGCGGCTGGGATCGGTCCCGGCCTCGAGGGTCTTGAGGCGCGCCAGGAAGGTCGCCACGCCCGTGACGGAGTCCGGGCCCTTGGCGGCGGCCAGCTTCTCGAAGACGTACTCCGCGGCCTGGGGGAAGCGGCGGCGGAGCGCCGCGCAGGCGCGTCCTAGCCCGAGTTTACCAAGTTAGCGAGACCGCAAGCCAGAAACCGCAACAATGGCACGCTGTTGGCACGTGATCTTGCGTATGACCTATCAACCACCTCGCGGCCAAAAACTTGCGACGAGATCGCCCCAGGGGCAGCAT
>JACRCY010000262.1 GCA_016218785.1 Deltaproteobacteria bacterium | reverse complement strand
TTGCAGGTCGTCAGGCAGGCGGCGGTGTCGCTGTTGTTGACGCCGTCGTCGCACTCCTCGCCGGGGTCCCCGGGGTCTACGACGCCGTCGCCGCAGCGGGCCAGGCGGCAGTCGAGGCGGCAGTGGGCGCCCGGGTCGTTGCTGTTGGCCGGGCCGTCGTCGCACTGCTCGACGAACGCGTGGGTGACGCCGTCGCCGCAGAAGGCGGTCTTGCAGGTCGTCAGGCAGGCGGCGGTGTCGCTGTTGTTGACGCCGTCGTCGCACTCCTCCTCGCGCGTGATGTCCTTGATGCCGTCGCCGCAGCGGAGCGGCTGGCAGTCGGTGCGGCACGCGCCGAGGTCGGGCGCGTCGCTGTTGTCGGGCCCGTTGTCGCAGTCCTCGCCGGGGTCGAGGACGCCGTCGCCGCAGACGGCGAGGGTGCAGTCGGGCCGGCAGTGGCCCGAGGTGAGCGAGTTCAGGGGCCCGTCGTCGCACTGCTCGTCGAACAGGTCGTCGATGACGCCGTCGCCGCAGCGCTGCGGCTGGCAGTCGGTGCGGCAGAGCTGGTTGGGCTCGTCGCTGTTGATGGCCATGCAGTCGGGCGGCAGGAGGCCCGGGTCGGTGCCGCAGTCGCACGCCTCCCAGCCTTCCTCCACGCCGTCGCCGCAGATGTTGACGACCGGGACGAACTGGGAGGTGACGTTGTCGCCGCAGGCGGCGACGAGGGCGAGGGCCGCGAGAGTAGCGCCGACAGCGCCGGCGCGGAGGCAGCGGCCGCGCAGCGGCGGGCGGGGACGGCGCGCCTGATTGCGGACGGCGACGCCACGGAGCATCATGGAGCCAAGTTCTACCGCGAGGAGTGACCCATGAAGACGATGACGGTGTTCGAGGCCCGGAACCACTTCTCGCGCACGCTGCGGGCCGCGGAGCGCGACGTGGTCGTGGTGACCCGGCGCGGCAAGCCCGTGGCGGCGATCCAGGCCATCGACGACGACGACCTGGAGGACCTCCTCCTGGAGCGCTCCCCCAAGTTCTGGGACATGATCGCCCGGGCGCGGCAGGGGCGCGCGGTCTCGCTCGAGGTGGTGCGCCGGCGCCTGCGAAGGAGCTAGGGCGGGGGACAACGGACGGTTGAAGCCGGCGCCGCGCATCACACACCACCGTCCAGCAGCAGCTCGTCGTCCACGATCACGGTCTCGACCGTGAAGGTGGCGGACATCTTCCAGCAGTCGTCGGGGAGGCCGTCGCCGTTGCAGTCGAAAGTCATGGGCTCGGGCGCGAGGAGCTCGGCGAGGGTCATGTTGATCGCCTCGATGTAGACGTTCTCGGCGTTGGCCTGGGTGATGCCGCCGACCACGGTGCAGATGGCGCCCGGGTCGAGGAGGCCCGCCAGGGCCACCCGGCACTTGCCCACCGTCTGCTCGACCCTCAGGAGGCCCGCCTCGCTCGCCTCGGGGATCACCTGGAACTTGAAGGTGAAAGGCGCGGTCTCGAACGTGTCGTCGGACGCGATGAGTGCGGTGGCGGTGCTGGTCACCGACGCCGACATGACGTAGGTGTTGGTGCCGTCGGGCTGCGGCACGGCCGTGCCCCCGCCGAAGGACATGGCGCGCAGCGGTGGGGTGTCGCCGGTGACGCCGCGCGGCTTCCACAGGATCAGCACCCGGCCATCGGCGACCGCGGGCCCGAGTATGATGTTGACCAGGGACGCCACGGTGGCCGGCTCGGTCAACGTCAGCGTGATGAAGCGGGAGCCGTTCACGCCCGGCGGGAACTCGGGCACGCACTGGCTGCCGCGCTGCACGGTCCCGGGCCCGCACTCCCCGTCGCCCCCGCCGGTGGAGACGCACACGCCCGCCTCCTCCACGGTGCCGGGGCCGCACGGGACCCGCATGCCGGCGGCGCAGTGGTCCCCCTCCTGGTAGGTGCCGGGGCCGCAGTCGCGGCTGCAGCCGAGGCTGGCGAGCGACGCGACGAGCGCCAGGCTCGCCGCGCAGATCACTCCAACGTAGCAGGAAACGCGCATGGTCGACCTCATATCACGTCGTCCACGAGGACCACCACGCTCACGTGGCCGTTGATCCTCGCGTAGCCATCGGGGTTCGTAAGTTCCCCGGCGAGTGCGCCTTGCAGCTTCTGGGTGAGGTAGCCCTGGAGCACCACGTCGTGCGACGGGAGCGCGGTGCCCCGGTCGTCGGGCTCGACCGTGATGAAGATCTCGGTCGCGCCGGTGCAGTCGACCGGGGTCATGATCTCCACGCCCCCCACCGGGAGGCTGGTGGTGGGATCGCTGCCGTCGAGCACACCATAGATGATACTGCCGGGCGTGGGATCACCCCAACTGGGGTCCCCCTCCGGGTAGGCCTCGAAGCCGACGTTCACCACGGCCCGGCGCCGGTTCGGTCTCCCGTCGCTGCCGACGTCGAACTGCGACAGCGCCACGTCGTAGCGGACCACGAAGGTCCCGAGCGAGACCACGCTGCCGTTGATGGTGGCGAACTGCTCGTAGTGGTAGCCGGGCGCCGACGCCGGCAGGTCCGCGGAGAAGTTGTAGTCGAGGACCGAGGCGTACCGGGCCTCCGGGCAGCCGGCGAGCACCACGGCGCAGGAGAGCCAGAGGACGTGTGAGGCGCGCATGGCGGTCTCCTAGATCGTCAGAATCGCGGTGAAGAGGACGTTCCAGCCGGGGCCGGGGACGGGGAAGGCGCGGATGCGCTTGCTGTAGTAGATGTCGGCGGAGTAGGGCGCCTCGCTGAGCACGTTGTAGACGAAGCCGTTCAGCTCCAGGCGCTTGCTCCAGAGGTTCTTCACCCGCAGGCCGGCGCGCCAGGCCACCTGGGCGGGCAGCCGGTCGATGACCGTGTCGGAGGAACGGACCAGGTAGGTGTTGGGGATGCCGACGAACGGGGTCCCGACGTTGAACCAGCGGTTGAGGTCCTCGCGCGGCCCGAGGTAGACCATGAGCGTGTCCACTTCGAGGCGATCCTTGATCAGGCTGAAGCGGCCCGCCAGGGTCAGCTTCTGGTTGGCGCTCTCGCGCAGGGGGCCGTACTCGCGATCGAAGCCCCAGTTGAAGTAGTACCCGAGGGTCACCTGGTGGCCGCCGCGCAGGTCCAGGCGCAGCGACAGGTCGGCGCTGTGCAGGTAGCGGGTGCCGCTGTTGGTCGGCTGGAGCGTCCGCTCCGTGATGAGGTCCTGGAGCAGGCTGAAGGCGTAGTTGGCCCGCAGGGTGACCTTGTCGATCGCCTGGTGGTGCTCGAGCAGGGTCGCGATGAGGGCGGTCTCGGCGGCGCGGCTGCGCTCGGGGACCAGGTCGGGGGCGTTGGCGGCGTGCGGGTTGAGGTTGAGGGGCCGATCGCCGGTCGGGTCGCGGTTGTCGTTGACCGCGATCATGCTCAGCGGCGGGGGCCGGAACCCCTCGGCGTAGTTGAGCTTGAGGAACAGGCGCCGCATCGGGTTGTAGACCGCCGAGGCCGAGAAGAGCGCGATGGCGTCGTAGGCGTCGGAGCCCTGCACGCGCGCCCCGGCGTGGAGCGTCAGCCGGGGGTGGGCGCGCCACTCGTCGGCCACGAAGCCGCCGGCCACGGCGCGCCCCTTGGCGAGGTACCCCAGCGAGACCCGGCCGCCGAGGACGTCGGGGAGCTTGGTGACGCGCGCGTCGACGTGCTCGTAGAACGCCTCGACCCCGGCGATGAGCTTGTTGCGGAACGGGAGCGCGAGGTCGACGTCGGCCGAGCCGCCGCTGCGGTACACGCCCCAGCGCGGCCCCGTGGGGTCATTCTTGAAGGCGTGATTGACCGCGGTCTGCGTACAGGGGCTCGGGCAGGTCCAGAACTTCTGGTCGGCGCCCAACGGGTACTCCACGAAGCCCGGAGGTGCGATGATCTTGTGCCGGGTCATGTCCTCGGAGCCCAGGTAATAGCCGCGGGCCACCACCCCGACTTTCTCGCCGAAGCGCTTGCGGAAGGTCAGGCTGGTGGTGAAGAAATCGGCCGACCAGCTTGAGAAGTCGCCGAGCGCCGGGGTGCCGTCGGGCTTGATCCCCCAGTCCCCGCGTCCTCCCTCCCACGCGACGGCGTGGTAGAGCCGGTTGACGATCGGGTAGTAGATGTCGGCGGTGACCGGACCCACGCGGACGTTGCCCGCCACGTTGGCGAACCAGTTGCGCTTGGCGCGGGTGGCCCCTTTGGGGAAGCCGGCGTCGAACGAGCTGGCCTCGGTGGGGCCGTCGGCGTCCGGGGGCGGGAAGCCCGACAGGTAGGCCAGGTAGTTGGGGTAGGTCGTGGTGCCGTCGTCGGTGGAGAAGTTGACCCCGACCCAGAGCTTGACCCGCCCCTTGAGGAAGCTCTCGCCGAACGAGGCGGTGGCGCGACCGGCGTTGAGCAGGCCCGGGCCGGTGCCCCCGCCGCCGCGGAGCTCGAAGCCGTGGAACGAGTCGCCGTCGTAGGTGATGACGTTGACGATGCCGAGGAAGGCGTTGGCGCCCCACAGCACGCCACCGGGGCCGGTCACGATCTCGAGGCGCTTGACGAACTCGATGGGGAGCGCGCGGGTCAGCTCGTAGCCGGCCCAGGAGGGGCTGCCGACCGGCACGCCGTTCCACAGCACCAGCAGGGTGCGCGGCTGGCCGCGCGTGAACACGTCGCTGTACCACCATTCGACCGACTGCCCCTCGAAGCCCGGGAGCGCGTGGAGCACGTCGCCGATGGAGCGGTAGCCGCGCGCGCGGATCTCCTCGTCGGTGATGACGGTGATGATCTGCGGCGACTCCTGGATGGTGGTGGCCGACTTGGTCGCCGTCATCACGACCTCGGCGGCGTCGATCGCCGGCACGCCCAGCTCCGCGTCGGGCGCGGCCGCCATCTCCTTCTCGGGGGGGGTGGCCTTCTGCGCGTGGACCGCGCGTGCAGCGAGCAGGCATAACACCACCCCCACCATCCGCCAGCGTAGCGAAACACCCATGGCGACAGGCCTTTCGGTATGTCCGGAGCCGCGAACTGGGCCTTGTACCCGAAGTATATCGCGTCCGGGGGGCCGGCGTGAAGTTTGCTGCCCCGGCGCGTCACCCCGGCGGCAGGTCGGCCCCGCGGTCAGCCGCCCCGGCGGAGCGCGCGACGGGCGGCCGGGCGGACCTCGTCGCGTGGGAACCCGACGGGCTTTGCCCGGCGGGTTCCATCGCGGGAGGGACTGGGAACCCTCCGAGGGTTCCCAGATCAGTGAACCGGGCGCACGCGCTGGCCGTCGGCGAGAGCCTCGACCCCGCTCTGGACGAGGCGGTCGCCGGGCCCCAGGCCCTGGGACACCAGCGCGTCCTGCCCGTCGCGGTCCACCACGACGACCGGCCGGGCCCGCGCCACCGACCCGGTGGCGTCCGGCGTCACCACGTAGACCACCTCGCCGCCCGGCCGGCGGGTGATGGCGCCGAGCGGCACGCGCACGACGTTCTCGAACTTCGCCCGCACCAGGCGCACCGGGTCGCCTTCCTTGACCCCGTCGCCCGGATCGGCGGTGACCAGGACCTTCACGCCCGCGCCGCGCGGCGCGGCCACCTCGATGCGGCTCTGGAACTCGCGGCCGGCGCCCGTGGCCAGCTGCACCGTCTGCGCCTGGCGGAGCGCGCTGCCCGCCTCCGCACTCAGCTCGAACTCGGCGCGGAGCTTGAGCGGCACGAACTTCACCACCGGCTGGCCCGGCTTGACCACCTCGCCGGCCTTGACCATGGCGGCGACCAGGATGCCGGCGGTCGGGCTCGTGACCACGCGCGCGGCGTAGCGGGTCAGGAAGCCCTCGACGAGCCGCTGCTTCTCCTCGACCTTGCGCTCGACGAGCCGGCGGGTGCCCTTCTCGGCGCCGCC
>JACRCY010000264.1 GCA_016218785.1 Deltaproteobacteria bacterium | reverse complement strand
CGCCCCGCTGGCCCGCGCCCCTCACCAACGATCACGCGACCACCGAGAAGGTGTTCGCGGCCCTCGAGCAGGCGTTCGCGTCGCCCGCCGGCCCACCGGCCGCGGTGATCGCGAAGATGCTCGACTACTTCGCGGTCTACGTCGACCAGTGCCACAACATGAAGGAGGAGAAGCACCTCTTTCCGACCATCGAGCGACTCGGCATCCCCCGTCACGGCGGCCCGCTCGGGGTCATGCTCGCGGAGCACGAGCAGGCGCGCACGCTGCTCGCCCGCTGGAAGCCGCTCGCGCAGGCCTACGTGGCGGGCGACCGCGCCAGCCTGCTCCCGCTACGCGATGTGTTCGAGGAGTACAGCACGCTCCTCAAGCAGCACTTCTGGAAGGAGAACGACATCCTCTACCCGATGGCGCTCCGGGTGGTCGCCGAGGCGGACGCCCGCAAGGTGGTCGCCGGCATCGAGCAGGTCGAGGCCGGGCTGGGGCCGGACACCCGCGCGCGCTACTACGCCGTGGCGGACGAGATCGTCAAGGCCGGCGCGCTCGACGACCTCTCCTACGGGCTCGGTCGCGAAGTGCTGGCGGCGATGCTCAACGCGCTCCCCGTGGAGGTGTCGTTCGTCGACGCGGACGACACGGTGCGCTACTTCAGCCACGAGAACCGGCCCAAGATCTTCGGCCGCACCCGCGGCGCCATCGGCACCAAGGTGGAGAACTGCCACCCGCCGAAGAGCCTGCACCTGGTCCGGCAGATCCTCGCCGACTTCAAGGCGGGGACGCGCGACGTCGCCGAGTTCTGGATCGACCTCGGGCCGCGCAAGGTCCATATCCGCTACTGGCCGGTGCGCGACCCGTCGGGCAGGTACCTCGGCTGCATGGAGACCGTGCAGGACGTGACCGCCATCCAGAAGCTCGGCGGGCAGAAACGGCTGCTGGACCCGGCCTGAGCCTCCCCGCTGCGGCGGCGGAGCGGCGCCCGGGCCACTTTCGCCTGCGGCCGTCCTCCGCCAGACGCCCAGCCCGCGCCTGCCCGCCCCGGCCCGCCAGCCATGCGCGCGGCGAGCGCCCGGGCGCGTCGCGAAGACAGACGCTTTTATCAAAGTTGACTTTGAAATAGTCGTCTTTTATGCTGGGCCCATGTTTGCTCGCTGGTGCCAGGAGCCGCTTCGGGCCAAGCTGCGCCGCCCCTACGTCCACCTGGTGTTCGGCGCCCGGCAGACCGGCAAGTCGACGCTCCTGAGCCGCCTGCTGCCGCCCGACGCCTTGCGGATCGACCTCTCGGTGCCGGCGACCCGGGCCAGCTACCTGCGCGACCCGGATCAGCTCCTGGCGCAGTGCCGGAGCCTGCCGCGCCGCGGGAAGCCTTACGTCTTCATCGATGAGGCCCAGGCGGTGCCGGCCCTCTTCGACGCCGTCCAGCACCTCTACGACTCGGACAAGGGGCGGTGGCGCTTCGTCCTGTGCGGCAGCTCGGCGCGGCGGCTCCGCCGGAGCGGCGCGAACCTGCTGCCCGGCCGGAGCTTCCTGCACCGGCTCTATCCGCTCACGACGAGCGAACGCCCCCCGGACCCGGCCCCGGCGCCCCACGCGCCGTCACCGCTACCGTTCCCATGGCCGCGCGGCCGGCAGCCGGCGCGCCGGTTCCCCGCCGTCGATCTCGAGACGCGGCTAGCCTTCGGCGACCTGCCCGGCATCGCCACCGCGCCCGAGGGGGCCCGCGACGAGCTCCTGCGCGCCTACGCCGCGGTGCACCTCGAGGAGGAGATCCGCCGCGAGGCCACCATCAAGGATGTCCCCGCGTTCCTCCGGTTCCTGCGCCTGGCGGCATTGGAGTCGGGCCAGATGCTCAACTGCCAGGCCATCTCCCGGGACGCCGGCGTGTCGCAGCCCGCGGTCAAGGCCCACTACCAGCTCCTCGACGACATGTTCGTCGGCTTCCTGGTCCCGGCGTTCGCGCACAGCGCGCGCCGGCGCGTGCTGTCGACGCCGCGGTTCTTCATGTTCGACCTCGGGCTCCGCCACGCCGCCGCCGCGCTGCGCGCCACGCGCGACACGGTGCGCGCCAACCCGGGGCCGCTCTTCGAGCAGCTCGTCGGCATCGAGCTGTGGAAGCGCCTCCAGTACCTGGGGACCGGACAGCTCTACTACCAGCGCACCAAGGACGGCGCCGAGGTCGACTTCATCGTGGAGGTGCCGACCGGCCTCTACCCGGTCGAGGTGAAGTGGACCGAGCACCCGACGTCGAGCGACGCCCGCCACCTCCTCACCTTCCTTCGCGAGCACCCGCAGCGGGCGCGGCGGGGCTTCGTCGTGTGTCGGTGCCCCCTGCCCATGCAGCTCCACGAGCAGGTCACCGCGATCCCGTGGTCGTGTCTCTGAGCCACCCCGGCGCGACCCGCGACGTGGCCGGCACACGCCCCGGCGGCCGTGAGACCGTGCCGGACGTGTGTCCGCGATCCACCACCTGATGGGCCCGAAGCGGCTGCTGGAGCCGGCCTGCGAGCCCGCGCGAGCGTCTCCTGCTACTCCAGGTGGGCGACCTCGAGTTTGACCCCGCGTACCCGTTCGCTTTCCAACAGTCGCCGCAGGCGTTGGCTGACCATCAGCATCGGCGCCGGAGCCAGGACGCCTTGGCGAGTCCCGATCATCGTTGCGGTCCTTGCCCAATCGCTGCCATCCCAATCCGCGGGGCGGACGTGGAGTTCGGAGAGCAGGTTCAGTCCCGCAACGTGACCCCTCTTGCACCGGTACTTGCCGTCCGGGTCTTCGTCGAACGGGTCAGCCCCGAAACGGGTCGCGTCGCTCACTCTGATAGGGTTCGACACGACTACCAACTGGTGCCACGGACGGCAGCCAGCGGGCATTAGTCACCCCACCGCTTCACGAACTCTGCT